>JAFTQM010000037.1 GCA_017462755.1 Lachnospiraceae bacterium
AAAAAGTTTTCTTCCCATATATATTCCTTTCAATGGAATTTTTTTATGGTATAAATAGTCAAAAAATAGATACATTTCACTGATATCACTTAATCCTTCTTTAATTATATACCTTTTTCATGCATATTTCAATTCATTTTCATGATTCTCACGAAATAATTTTCTTTTTTCGCAACTCTTTTTCCTATTGCGAAATTGTGATATACTGTATACATCTTTTTTAAGAAATGGGGATTTTTATGCTTTATTTTGCTACCGCACTTTACGAGGAAGCAGTACCGCTGATTCGCTCCTACGGCTTGAAACAGGACACCTCTCTGCTTCCCTTCGAAATTTTCAAAAGCGAACAGGCTTTGCTCATTATAACAAAACCCGGTGCAACCCGTGCTGCAATTGCACTCTCGCATCTGTTCACACTGTTTCCGCCGACCAGAGAGGATTTTTTTCTTTCCCTTGGTACCGCCGCCTGTCCGGATACCGAAGTCCGTACCGGCAGTGCCTTTCTCATTCATCGGATTACGGATGCCGCGACTACGCGCACCAGCTTCCCGGAGCTTTTGTTTACCTGTCCGTTTTCGGAGGCTGCACTCATTACGGTGCCTGCCGTTCTGACCACATCCCCGCAGATTGCAGCCGCCTCCGATTCCTTTTCCTCTGCTCCGGTGCTTTATGATATGGAGGGTGCGGCAATCTATGAAACCGCTGCGACTTATCTGCATACGCATCAATTCGCATTGCTCCGCGTCGTTTCCGACCACATGACTGAGTTAAAGCAGATAACTCCTGCTGCGCTCCGTGAGCAAATCAATAGCGACATCGGACAGCTGTTGCCGGAGCTTACGGCTTGGCTTGCCGGTCTTATGCCGCTGCTTATCGCTCCAAAGTCAGCAGACCCTCGCGAAGCCGCTCTGTTTGCAGACACTAGCCGCCGACTCTGCTGCTCCGTCAGTATGCAAAACAGCTTGAAACAGCTTTTAACCTATCTCCGCTGGAATCTTCCGGAGTATCTGACTGCTTTTGCAGCATACCTGGATTCGATTCAGCCGATGCCTTGTACCTGCAGAAAGGAGGGAAAACGTGTCCTCGAACAGCTTAGAAACCATTTCCTGTGATTACCGGACTCCCTTTTCACATATTTACATCGAAGAAGAGGCACTGCAATATCCGGCAACCGCACGCATTCTCGAATATTTCAAAAACCGCGACACAGTACAAATTCCCATCCGCCAGTATCAGGAGGTGTTTCACCGCAAGCATCAAAGCTTTGCCGCGCAGAAGCATTCTCCGTCTCTGATTCTGGCAGTCAAGCATGGAAATCTGATTTATCCCGGTGCCAAGGTCTGTCAAAGCTTTGGCAACGCTCATTTTTACTATACTTCTTTTGTTATGAACTGCCCGTTTGACTGCGAATACTGTTATTTGCAGGGAATGTATTCCTCTGCACATATTGTAATATTCGTAAATCTGGAGGATTTTTTCACTGAAACCAAGAAGCTTTTGGTACAACATCCGGTTTATCTCTGTATTTCCTATGATACCGATTTGCTTGCGTTAGAACCAATGACCGGCTTTCTTACCGAATATCTTGCTTTTGCCGCCGAACTTCCGGAGCTGACCACAGAGCTGCGAACCAAAAGTGCCTGCCGCTTATCCCGTCCGGATGGATTTTCTGCGGAGGCTGCCAAACGCTTTATTCTTGCATATACCTTATCGCCGGATTATGTCGCAACCAATTACGAGCATCGTACGGCTCCTTTGGCGGCACGGTTAAAGGCTGCGATTGCCGCACACCAAAATGGCTTTCCAATCCGGCTTTGCTTCGACCCGATGCTGCGTTTTCCGGGATATGAAGCTGTTTACACCGAATTTTTCACGCAGGTACGCGAAGCGCTCCGGGATATCCCGATTTTGGATGCCAGCGTGGGCGTATTCCGCATCTCCGATACTTATCTGAAGCAGATGCGCAAGCACCGCCCGGATTCTGCCGTGCTGGCTTATCCATTTGAAACAGTTCAGCAGGTATGTCACTACGGTAGCAGAAGCGCTGATATGATACAGCTTGCAATAAATTGCCTCGCTGATTGGATTCCGGAGGAAAAAATATTTACGATTGAAGACTAGAGAATCATACATTTTTAGAATGGAGGATAGTGTGAAAAATCACATTGATATGCTGATTTTTCACACGACAATTTGTGCCGAGAGCGTCACAAATTGGCCTTGATGCGACAACAGAAATTGCCTACGCAAATTTCTGTTGCGCGATTCCTCGAACAAAAAAGCGTTCTCGGAATGGAGGAGAATATGAAAACTGCAATTATTACCGGCGCATCCCACGGGATTGGAGCCGCCATCGCTGTCGAATTGTTACATTCCGATTACCGGGTATACGGTATCGGACGAGATTTTTCAGAAATGACCGAATTACTTTTTACGGAAGTACCAGAGGAAAAGCGCGGCTTTTTCCGCCCGCTTCCGATGGATTTGTGCGACACCCACAGCCTGATTACCGCAGTACAGAACATTCGCCAAAAACACAAAATCTGCCTGCTCGTCAACAATGCCGGAGTCGGCTATTTCGGCCCGCATGAGGAATTAAATCCTGCCAAAATCCACGAGATGGTAACCATCAATGTTGAAATACCGATGCTGCTCTGCCAGCTTTTGCTACGTGATTTAAAGGAAACCCAAGGACAGATTATCCAGATTTCTTCGGTCACAGCCAAAAAGAATAACAATACGCATGGCTGCGCCTATGGTGCAACCAAGGCTGCACTGACCTCCTTTTCCTCCAGCCTTTGGGAAGAAGTGCGCAAATACGGTGTCCGAATCACTACCATTCATCCGGACATGACTGCCTCCGGCTTTTACCGTAACGCAAACTTCAAAGAAGCAGGTGAGCCTGATGCCCACCTGCTTCCGAAAGATGTCGCCGATACTGTGCATATGCTTCTTACCGCCCGTGAGGGAATGGTCTTTACCGACCTGACACTCACACCGCAAAAGCATAAAATCGAACGAAAATAAATCCGAACATATTACAATTTGAATTTCTGCATATCATCCTCCAACGTTGCTGCAATCTGCTTTAATGCTACTGCATTGTCAGCAATGTTGGCTACGATGGTAGCAATCTCTGCAACCGATGCCGAGGTTTCTTCGGTACTGGCTGCATTTTCTTCTGCGATTGCCGTCAGATTCTGTACCACATCCACCACACTGTTTCTCGCATTCTGCATCTCTTCTGCCGATGCTGCAATCCGCGCAATTCCATCCACCGACGCGTCTACCTCACGTTTTACCTGACTAAAGCTCTCTCCTGCCTTAACCACCTTTTCACTCTGCTCGGTCATAATCACCTTGACCTCGTTCATCGTTTCTACTGCCTTCTCCGAATCAGAAATCAACAAAGAAATAATCTGCTCAATCTGACTGGTGGACTGATTCGACTGCTCTGCCAGCTTCTGAATCTGTGCTGCTACAACTGCAAAGCCACGTCCCTGTTCTCCGGCACGCGCTGCCTCAATCGAGGCATTCAGCGACAGGAGATTCGTTTCCTCCTGTTCACCTATCTTAGATGCCGTCGGATGATACTTCATTATACCGGTACGGTCTACCAAATAAGCATAACTGGAAGTAATACCTTCCAAGCCGGCACCGCCAAGCTCTTCTGCCAGAAGTGTTCCCTCGTACATATCGTCGCCATAATCCTTTTCCATCAGTTCCAAAGTTACACCATACGCATTTGCCACATCATGCAAATAATGCTGGTTTGTAGACGACATATTGCTTTTTACCGACGGTATCGTCACAATCAAAATCACACAACTCGCCAGCACCACTGCCAGCGCAATCAGCAACAGCACACTCGACATAATCGAATGCAGACCCTTTCTTTTATCTTTTTGTTCTTTCATAGTATCTCCTCCCTTGCTTTTTTCTTCGAAAAGATACGAAACTATATCGCATTTTTTTCGACCAAATTAAATTATATCACTCGCTTTCATAAAATTCAACCCAAAAAGACCTATAATTGCAAAAAACTTTTCTATTTTTCTTGCAATTATAGGTCTCTATGAAATATTTTAATACAATTTAAAATTATTACTTCGCAGCCTTAATCTGCTCTGTTAATGCCGGCAGAATCTTGTTCAAATCGCCTACAATACCGTAGTCTGCTACATCGAAGATTGGAGCAGTCTCATCCTTGTTGATTGCAATGATGAGGTCAGACTCTTCCATACCTGCAACGTGCTGGATTGCACCGGAAATACCGATTGCAAAGTATACGCTAGGACGTACGGTCTTACCGGTCTGTCCAACCTGATAATCCTTGTTCATCCAGCCTGCATCTACAACTGCACGGGAGCAGCATACGGTACCGCCAAGAGCCTCTGCCAGATTCTCTAACAGCTTGAAGTTCTCTGCGCTTCCTACACCACGACCACCGGATACCAAAATCTTTGCATCCATGATATCTACGGTCTCAGTTACAGACTTAACAATCTTTAAAATCTCAACATACTTGTTGTCCGGAGTAAATCCAGGATTGAACTCGATAATGTTTGCCTTTGCACCCTCCTGCTTTGGAGCTCTCTGCATAACGCCAGGACGAACGGTTGCCATCTGAGGACGGAAATCCGGGCAAGCGATGGTTGCGATGGTGTTACCGCCGAATGCAGGACGAGTCATTAACAGCTGGTTGTGCTTCTGCTCTCTGCCCGGAATCGGATTGATTGGGAAATCGCCAATCTCAAGCTGAGTACAGTCTGCAGTCAAACCGGTGTGTACTCTTGCGGATACTCTAGGGCCAAGGTCACGACCGATAGCGGTAGCACCTACTAAGAAAACATCCGGCTTGTAAGTATTGATAACGGATGCCAGTGCGTGTGCATACGGCTCTGTTCTGTACTCCTTTAACTCAGGATCATCTACAACGATAACCTTATCTGCGCCGTACTCTGCAAGCTCATCTGCAAGACCCTTTACGTCGCTACCAACCAATACTGCGGTTACTTCTGTTCCTAAATCCTTCGCCAGCTCCTTACCCTTGCCGATCAATTCGAATGCAATACCACTGATTACATTGTCAACCTGCTGTGCGAAGACATATACGCCTTTATATTCTTCTAAATTCATGATTAACCTCCACTACGTTACCTTACTTATTTCAGGTGTCTATTAGATAACATGCTTTTCCTTTAACTTGCCCATGATATAATCAACGGATTCGCTAGGATCGAGCGTAACCTTCTCGCCCTGTCCCTTTCTTACCTTATCCGATGCCTTTGCAATCTGAGTAGGAGAACCCTTCAAACCAAGGTTCGAATCGTCAACATCCTTTAAGTCTGCTCTGCCCCAAACGGTAATCTCTGCCTTGTAAGCATCGAAAATTCCGCCCGGAGTCATGTAACGAGCTTCGTTTAACTCAGCAAGTGCAGTAACAAGACAAGGCATCTGAGCCTTTAATACATGATATCTGTCATCATACTGACGCTCAACGATTACGTTGTTTCCTTCGATTTCAATCTTCTGTGCGTAGGAAATTACCGGAATACCGAGATGCTCCGAAATCTGCGGACCAACCTGTGCGGTATCACCGTCGATTGCCTGACGACCTGTAATAATCAAATCATACTCAAGGTTGCGGATTGCACCTGCAAGTGTCTGGGAGGTTGCCCAGGTATCAGCACCACCGAGTACTCTGTCCGTTACAAGGATACCCTTGTCCGCACCCATAGCGAGTGCCTCACGAAGAACTTCCTCAGCCTTTGGAAGACCCATGGTTACTACGGTTACTTCTGCGCCGTACTGATCCTTTAATCTTAATGCTGCTTCCAAGCCTGCCTTATCATCCGGATTCATAATGGTAAGCATAGCTGCTCTATCAAGTGTACCATCAGGATTGAACTTAACGCCACCCTTTGTATCAGGTACCTGTTTTACACATACAACAATCTTCATTGTATTATCTCCTTATATTTCTCTTTGTTATTTACAGTTTCTATTTGGAACAAGGAAAATCCCCGAATTTACTTCAACAGGCTACCGGAGATAACCATTCTCTGAACCTCACTGGTTCCCTCGTAAATCTCGGTAATCTTTGCATCACGCATCATACGCTCTACATCGTACTCTCTGATGTGACCGTAACCACCGTGAAGCTGAACTGCCTTTGTTGTAACCTCCATAGCAACCTCTGCAGCATATAACTTCGCCATAGCAGCCTCTACGGAATATACCTTCTGAGTTTCCTTTACTCT
>JAFTQM010000038.1 GCA_017462755.1 Lachnospiraceae bacterium
GAAGCGGTAGCAGCCGGCGGTACGATTGCAAGCTTTGAGGATGTGACATTTACAGCCGGTCAGGATCTTAGTGTGGTTAATATGGATTCCGTAGTTACTGTAAATGGAGTGGACTATACTTATGCATTAAAGTCAAGCGGTATTAACAATGGTAAGGTTGGTTCTTCGACTGCTCGTGTATTTGGCGAGATGGCTGCGACAGCAGATTCTACTGTTCAGCTGGTAGTTAAATTGGGTTCCGGTAAGGCAGGATATGTATTTGCAAGTGATGCGCAGCTTGCTCCTACGGCTGATGAACCGGCTACCTTTGAAGCAGCAGATGCAGTTGTTACTTTAACGGAAGGTAACAATAAGTATGATATTAAGCTTGAGGCAGGTAAGTACTATTACTTATTAGGTCAGGGAACGAATCTTGAGGTGTTCAATTTTATCAATGTACCAAGTGTTGTTGATTTTTCTTCGGAAGCAGTAGCAGATGGCGGTACGATTGCAGGCTTTGAGAACGTGACATTTACAGCTCGTCAGGAGCTTATTGTGGTTAACGCGGATTCGGTAGTTTCGGTAGATGGAGTGGACTATACTTACGCATTAAAGTCAAACGGTATTAACAATGGTAAGGTTGGTTCTTCGACTGCTCGTGTATTCGGCGAGATTGCTGCGACAGCAGATACCGATGTTCAGCTGGTAGTTAAATTGGGTTCCGGTAAGGCAGGATATGTATTTGCGAGTGATACGCAGCTTGCGCCTACGGCTGATGAACCGGCAATTTTTGATGCAGCAGATGCAGTTGTTACTTTGAAGGAAGGAAACAATCCGTATGTGTTCACGGCTGAGGCAGGTAAGTACTATTACTTATTAGGTCAGGGAACGAATTTGGAAGTATTTGATTTTATGAAGGCACAGAAAGCGGCTCCGATTGGTACGGCTGAGAATTTTACATTTATGTATGCTGATGAGGCGGTTGACGGTGTTGTTGCGACCGGCGTATATAAGTTTGCAGACAGTGAGCTTATCTTAGGAGGCGAGACTGTAGATGGTGTTACCACACAGTATACTGCTTATAGTGATAAGACAGTTACAGTGAACGGTAAGACTTATGTGTGTTATAAATCCGGTAAGAGACATGCGGATTCTAACAACATTAATACGCTTCCGGGTGAAGTTGATGGATGTTTGGCAGTATTCAAGCCTGCTGCTCAGGGTATGATGACGGTGTACTATAACTCGACATCATATTTAAGAGTTCATGACTTTAACGATGACGGAACGAAGAATGGTTTTGTGAATTCAGAGGTAGGACCGACAGAGTATTCATTTGAGGTGCTCCCGGGACATATCTATGTAATGTCTACAACCGGTCAGACGAATAACATGTTCTATGCAGGTTATAGCTATGTTGTGGACGAGAAGGTTAACGTGCCTGTAACCGTTACCAATATTGATGCCAATGTTGGTGAGACATTAAAGCTTTATGTTGTTGATGCCCAGCTGGGTGGTGACCCTGTTGCAATTAAGACGGCAGGCGATACGCTCAAGCTTATGAAGGGACATACATACAAGGTGTATACAAACGATGGTGGTGTTAAGGCACTCATTGGCGAGGGTGATACATTTGTTGCATCGGATGAAACGGTAGAAATTACATTTAACAATGTTACTGACCTTACGCTTTCGGGTAAGCTTGTAGGTGTAGATGCATCTTGGGTTACCAAGCTTACATTTACCAGTGTTGCCAACGGTACGACATATGAAGCAACGATTACGGATGATGCTTATACTGTTTCGTTAAAGCCGGGCGAATACAATACCAGTGTTGAGGCGATAAATGGTGCGTTTACGCTCGACAGGGTATCCGTAAAAGAAGGTTGTGAAAATACGAATGATGTATATGTAGAGGCTTCTGACCCGACAGCGAAGAGAGAGTTTGCATATACCGATATTCCTTACTTTGAAAAGACCGGTGAAGTTGAAGTAGAGATAGGAAAGACACATACTTATGCAAATCCGGATTCTACCATTAAGATTCCGGTAAGCGGCAAGGCTAAGATTGTTGTTAATGCTTATTACCTCGCTGATTTCACCATTAATGGTGAGCAGTACATTGTTGATTCCGAAACAACATCAGTCATTGATACATTTGAGCAGGTTGTAGAGGGTGATGTTACGATTGCATTTAATGCGAAGTCTTACCTGACGAGCATTTCGGTAATGCCAATAGTAGAGTTTAAGAGCGAGATTAATGTACCTGGTGATTATGCAACCTTGAACGAAGCATCGGATGCTATTCTGTGCATGACAGACAGACCGGAGGGTGAAGCAGGCAGAGTAACAATTAACCTTACCGATGATATCTTTGAGCAGGTTGTTATGGAAGCACCATATGTTACACTGAAAGGTAACGGTCATACCATTTCCTGGTACTATGGTGTTGGTACACTTTACTACTCGGTAGACCCTACGACAGGTCTTTACAACAAGAGCCTTGCTATGGATAAGTATTCATCTGCAGAAGGTAACGGAAGTCTTTGGGGCGGCGTATTCATCGTAAGAGGTGACAATTTCATCGCAGAGGACACCACCTTTAAGAACACCTACAACTATGAGCTGACAGAGGCAGAGAAGACTGATATTGCAGGTTCAACGAAGAGTGTCAGCAGATTGGCAGAAGGTGCTGACGTAACCGCAAAAGCATATAAGGAAAGATCGAATGCGTTCTATATCGATGCAAACAATATCGAAGTATACAACTGTAAGATTCTTTCCTCGCAGGATACCCTTGGTAGAAATAGTTCTACGGATTACGGATACCATGCATATTTCAAGGATTGTGTGATTGGCGGTAATACGGACTACATCTGTGGAGAGTTCTCAGCTGTATTTGACAACTGTGAATTACAGTGGAAGACCTATTCGAATGATGCTAAGAACAATGCTGAAATTGGTTACATTACGGCACCTAAGACCAATCCATATGTATTCAGAGATTGTGTAGTTACAACAGATGGTGTGGCAGGAGACGATGCGGTTCTTGGTAAGTTCGGTAGAACATGGGGCCCAAACTCCAATGCTTCCTTCATTAACGTTGAGACCAATGGTTTGATCGATGCAGAAGGCTGGGGCGAGATGAATGGCGGCGAAAAGGCCACCGCTATCTTTAATGAGTATAATGTTACAAGCAACGGCGAGGCATTTGCTTCGACAGGTGCGACGAATACTGATTTAGCAACAGTTGAGAGCTATATTGATAGTGCTATCGATACCGTGCTTGGCTCGTGGACTCCGGTGCATTATAGCGGAGCAGACGCGGATACTGAGTCTGCTGTTGAAAAGACGACAGATGGCAGAGCAGTTTATGCCGGTGAGACAGTTTACGTTGTAAAGAAGGGTGATTGCTTATGGAACATTGCAAAGCAGTTACTTGGCAGAGGAACAAAGTACAAGGAACTGTTCACAAGAAATAGTGATATTATTAAGAAGGCAGAGTTGATTTTCCCAGGACAGGAGCTCATTGTTCCGGCAAAATAATCTGTTGAAGAATGTATAAGCATACAGTATTTCAGTGAAAAAGAAATAAAAGAGGCGAAACTTCAGGCTTTCTGAGGTTTCGTCTTTTTTTGCGACTTAAAAACAAAGCAAATTGACAAACAGCAATGCATTATATATAATGTCCTAAGGTCAAAATTTGATGATAATAGGGAAATGCTGTGTTAGAAAAAACAGACAGCTGAACAATAGAAAGGTGGTTTTGAAATGACTTTTTCTCTTCGCGGATTACATGTTCCGCACAGAAAAAATACACAGGATCAACCGGTGGTGCGGATGGAAGCACCGAAGACGGTTGTAATTCCTATGGCAATGCATATCGGTAAGCCTGCTCGGCCGATTGTAAAGGTCGGAGATTTGGTAAAGGTGGGAACGAAGCTTGCGGAGGCTGACGGTATGGTGTCTGCTCCGATTTATGCAAGTGTATCCGGTAAGGTCACAAAGCTTTCGGACATTTTGCTTTCCAGTGGTGTTACTGCGCCTGCCGTAGTGATTGAATCCGATGGAGAGATGACACCGGATGATGCGCTGAGCGTGCCTGTCATAGATTCGAAGGAGAGCCTGATTGAGGCGATTAAGGAGAGCGGAATCGTAGGTCTCGGTGGAGCCGGCTTCCCTACGCATGTGAAGTTTAACGTAGACCCGGCACGAATTGAATATCTTGTTATTAACGGAGCAGAGTGTGAGCCGTATGTTACCAGCGATAACGCTACTATGGTAGAACGTGGTGAGGATATGGCATATGCATTGCGTATGTTGAGCAAGTATTTGGGAATCAAAAACGCAATTATCGGTATTGAGTCCAATAAGAAAAAATCCATTGCGTCCATGAAGCAGCTGGCAGCAGACTTGTCGGGAGCCTGTACGCTGCAGGTAAAAGAGCTTCCGGCGGTATATCCGCAGGGCGGTGAGAAGGTACTTATCTATCATACTACCGGAAAGGTGGTTCCGGTGGGTAAGCTTCCGATTGATGTGGGCTGTATTGTAATCAACTGTACCACACTTGCAACGCTCGGCTCTTATTTTAAGACAGGCATGCCGATCGTGGAAAAGTGTGTCACCGTGGATGGCGGGGCAGTAAAGAACCCGCAGAATGTTTTGACACCGATTGGTACTTCGCTTGCAGAGCTGTTTGAATTTTGCGGTGGTTTTACAGAGGAACCTGCGAAGCTGATTTATGGTGGTCCTATGATGGGAATTACCGTGCCGGATGCGAATGCTCCGGTGCTTAAAAATACGAATGCCGTACTGGCGCTGACCGAGAAAGAAGCAAAGCTTCCGAAGACGACGGCATGTATCCGTTGTGGTGCTTGTACCAACACCTGTCCGTTCGGGCTGGCTCCGGCAGCAATAGCGCGTGCACTGGAAAACAAGAATGCAGAGCAGCTTGAGGAGCTTATGGTGAATGCGTGTATGGAATGCGGCTGCTGCAGCTTTGTCTGTCCGGCAAATCGTCCGCTGGTACAGAACAACAAGCTGGCGAAGGCATTTTTACGAGATCAAAAAGCAAAGGAGGGAGCAAAGGCATGAATAATAAATTAAAGCTCTCTGTTTCTCCACATATACATAGCGGACGCTCTACCTCCGGGATTATGCGTGATGTATTGATTGCACTGCTTCCGACAACGATTGCCGGAACCGTGATTTTTGGTTTGCGTTCTCTTTTGGTGGTGGCAGTTTGTGTTGCTGCCTGTGTAGGCTTTGAAGCGCTTTTCAACCACATCATTAAGAAGGAGCAGACAATAGGGGATTTCAGTGCCGCAGTGACAGGTCTTTTGCTGGCTCTGAATCTTCAGGCAAATATTCCGCTCTGGCAGTGTGTAGTAGGTTCTTTCTTTGCTATTGTAGTAGTAAAGGGGCTGTTTGGAGGCATTGGCTGCAATCCGGTAAATCCGGCAATTACTGCTCGCGTATTTATGTTAGTTGCGTTTGGCTCCATGACGGTACAGGCATTTCCGACAATCGTGGATACGGTTTCCGGCGCAACACCGCTTAGTCTTGGTGAAAACGGAACCATGCCGTCTCTGCTTGATTTGTTCCTTGGCTTAAAGGGCGGAGCAATCGGTGAGACCTGTGTGGCAGCACTGTTGGTTGGATTTGTTTATCTTTTGGTAAGACGCATCATTACATGGCACATTCCGGTAGCTTTTATCGGTACTGTGTTTGTATGCTCGTTCTTTATGGAAGGTATGAGCCCGGTCGGAGCGTTGGAAATGATTCTTTGCGGCGGTTTGTTTATCGGAGCAATTTTTATGGCAACGGATTATGTGACTTCTCCGGCGACACCGAAGGGAAAGCTGATTTTTGGTGTAGGAGCAGGTCTGATTACCTTTATCATCCGTTATTTTGGTGTTTATCCGGAGGGTGTGTCCTTCGCTATTTTGTTTATGAATATTCTGACGCCATATATTGATTCCTGGACAAGGCATAAGGTCTTTGGCGTGGGAGGTAAGAAAGCATGAAAAATTCGTTAAAGAGTACGTTAGTGCTGATGAGTATTTGTGCAGTGATTTCAATATTGCTTGCGATTACGAATGCTATCACCGCTCCGATTATTGAGAAAAATCAGAAGGCAGCTGTCAATGAGGCTCTTCGCGAAGTAATGCCGAACGGTAAGGATTTTGAACTGGCAGATACCAGTGCATTTACTCTTCCGGCAACCGTAGATGAGGTGTATAAAGAAGCCGGCGGCGGTTATGTGTTTAAGCTTATGACCACCGGTTATTCCTCCGGTTTTATGATTATGTGTGGTGTGAATGCCGACGGAACGGTAAGCGGAGCGGTTTGCCTGTCGTCCGGCGAGACATTGGGATATGAAAAATCCTTTGGCGAGAATTTCGCCGGAAAGAATAGTGAGTCGGTGGATGCAGTGGATGTCATTTCCGGTGCAACCAAGACGACCGCTGCTTATCGCGAAGCAGTCAAGGATGCAATCAATGCTGCAGCGATTCTTGGCGGTGAAGGAGAGAATTTAGAGGGAGGTGCCGGCAATGAAGAATAACAGTAATGCTTCTATTTTGTTGAAGGGTATTCTGAAGGAAAATCCGGTATTGGTACTGATTCTCGGTACCTGCCCGACGTTAGCTACCACAACGAATGTGGCAGGAGCGTTCGGTATGGGAATTGCGGCAATGGTGGTACTGGTTTGCTCAAACATGCTGATATCGCTGCTTCGTAAGATTATTCCGGATACGGTACGAATTCCTTGCTATATCGTAATTATTGCAGGCTTTGTTACAATCGTGCAAATGATTGTTCAGGCGTTTTTCCCGGCACTCTATGAGATGTTAGGTGTGTATTTGGCACTGATTACGGTAAATTGTATTATTCTCGGTCGTGCGGAGATGTTCGCAGGTAAGAATTCTGTAGGAAAATCCGCTTTGGATGGACTCGGTATGGGATTGGGCTTTACTTTGGCGCTGTGTGTTATGGCATTTATTCGTGAGGTGTTTGGAAATGCCAGTTTTGCGGGTATTGAGATTCCGTTCCTTCAGCCATACAAGATTGCAGTTTTGGTAAAGGCGCCGGGTGGTATGATGGTCTATGGTGCGCTTATTGCTCTTGTATATGTGATTACACAGGGAAGGGCACCTTTGAAAACTGACTTTTCCTGCGCAGGATGTCCGTCGGCCGGAAATTGTCAGACCGGTGCATGTATGAAGAAAGGAGAGGAGCAATAATGGAAGTATTTAAGTCATTAATTATTATTTTGCTTTCTTCGGTTTTGGTAAACAACTATGTGCTTAGTCGTTTTCTTGGAATCTGTCCGTTTCTTGGAGTTTCTAAGAAGCTGAATCAGGCAGTGGGTATGGGGATTTCGGTTACTGCGGTTATGCTTCTGGCTACTGCGGTTACCTGGCCGATACAGTATCTGCTTTTGGATAAGGTTGGTCTTGGTTATATGCAGACCATTATCTTTATCCTTGTAATTGCCACACTCGTTCAGATTCTGGAGCTTGTTTTAAAGCGTTTTTCGCCGACATTGCATAAGGGCTTGGGAGTATATCTTCCGCTCATTACAACCAACTGTGCTGTGTTGGGTGTAGCCATCAACAACATCAACGATGGTTACAATTTCCTTGAGTCTATCGTGAGTTCCTTAGGCTGCGGACTTGGATTTTTATTTGCAATGGTACTGTTTTCGGGGCTGCGCTCCCGCATCGACGAAAGCCGCGTGCCGAAGCCATTCCGTGGTCTTGCCGTTACACTTATCGCTGCGTCCTTCATTTCCCTGGCTTTTATGGGATTTGCAGGTGTGGTGGATTCGTTGTTCTCGTAAAGGAGGTAACGTAGTAGAATGGATATTTTGATTGCATTTTTGGTCGTAGGAGCCATTGGATTGGCTGCGGGTATACTGATTGCTGTGGTATCCCGGTTTTTCGGTGTGGAGGAAGACCAGAGAGTAAAGGCGGTTCGCGCTTGTTTGCCGGGTGTCAACTGTGGTGCCTGCGGATATAAGGGCTGTGATGATTATGCAGCAGCGGTGGCAGAAGGAAACGCGAAGCCGAATTTGTGTGTTCCGGGTGCTGAGGCTACGGCACAGGAGCTGGGAGCTTTGTTGGGAATTGAGGTAGAGCCTCCGAAGGATGTAGTAGCCTATGTTCACTGTAACGGAAATTGTGAGGCTACTTCTAAGAAAGCGGAATATGCAGGTATTTCCACCTGTAGTGCGGCGGCTATGCTGTACGGCGGTCCGAATGCATGCAGCCATGGCTGTATGGGCTTTGGAGATTGTGCTGCTGCCTGTCCTGCCGGTGCGATTTGCATGAAGGATGGCATCGCACATGTGGATACCAGTCGTTGTCTCGGCTGCGGACTTTGTGAGACGATTTGTCCGAAGCATATCATTTCTATGGTGCCGCAGAAAACGATAGCGGCGGTAATGTGTAACAGCAAGGATAAGGGTGCGGATGCTCGTAAAGCCTGTAAGAATGCTTGCATTGGTTGTATGAAATGCGAAAAGACCTGTCCGAATGGTGCGATTGCGGTGAAAAATAATCTGGCACAGATTGATTATGCGAAGTGTACAGGCTGTGGTGCTTGTGTTGCAGGCTGCCCGACCGGATGCTTAAAGAAGATATTTTTCCCTAGTCTTTCCGAATCGTTTGAAGATGATAAGGTGAATTAATTTGATGAATTGTAAAATGGAGAATGCGCCCACTGTGAATAACGGTGGGCGTCTGTTTAAAAATGATATATGCTTTATTGCTCTATTGCTATTGATTGTGTCCGCGTTGGGACTCTGCTTTTATCTGTTTCGCGAAGAAGGAGATGAAGTGGTTGTTACGGTAAACGGAGAGGTATTCGGAACCTATTCTTTGGCGGAGGACGTGGTCGTAGAGATACGCACGGGTGAGCAAGGCTGTGAATGCAATCGACTGGTAATAAAGGATGGTAAGGCATATGTGGAAGCTGCTACCTGCCCGGATGGAATTTGTGCAGAGCACAAGCCGATTTCACGCGAAGGTGAGAGTATTGTGTGTCTGCCGCATCGGGTGGTCATTACTGTTCGGGCGACAGAACCGGAAGAAGCTCCGGATATTATTGTGTAAAGGAGATGCGCCATGAAAAATAGCACGAAAAAGATTGCTTTTTTGGGACTTTGTACCGCGGTGGCACTGGTTCTGGCTTATGTGGAGCATTTGCTTCCGCCGCTGTTTAGCGCAGTGCCAGGAATCAAAATCGGTCTTCCGAATATCGTTATCATCTTTGTTTTGTATCGCTGTGGATGGCGTGAAGCGGTGGGCGTTTCTTTGGTGCGCATGATTGTGGTGTCGTTTCTGTTTGGCAATTTGATGGCATTGATTTACAGTATATCGGGTGCTTGTTTTAGCATGCTTGTCATGATTTTGTTAAAAAGAATGAATTTCCTTTCGATTGTGGGCGTCAGTGTGGCAGGCGCTGTGTTTCATAATGTCGGACAGATTTTGGCAGCAATGGTGCTTCTAGGAACGGCAGAGCTTGGTTACTATTTGATTGTACTTGCGGTAACCGGAACGATATCCGGTATTTTTGTCGGCTTATGCGGTGCAATTATGGTAAAGCGGATTTCCAAAAGAGTAATGGGATGCCTGCTGTTGGGGGCGCTGGTATTGCAGAGTACCTGCTTTGGCGGGTGCAAAAAAGCGGATTCAAAGTACTCTGCGCATTCGTTTGAGTATTTTGATACCGTAACCTCCATTCTCGGTTATGCAAACAGTCGGAAAGAGTTTGATGCGGTGACCGAAGAGGTATGGAAGGAGCTTGAAAAATATCATCAATTATTTACGATTTATGAGCGATACGAGGGCTTGGAGAATCTTTGTACCATCAATGAAGTAGTGGACGGAGCTCATCGTACCGTAATGGTGGATGAGAGTATCATAGATATGCTCCTGTATGCGAAGGAGATGTATGCGCTGACCAATGGAAAAGTAAATATTGCCTTGGGCAGCGTATTGTCGATTTGGCATGAGTATAGAGAGGCGGGGATGAATGACCCCGAGGCGGCACAGGTTCCGCCGATGGAGCAGCTCATCGAGGCTTCGAAGCATACGGACATCAATCAGGTCGTGATCGATGAGGAAGCGTGTACGGTTACGCTGACGGACCCTGCGATGAAGCTGGATGTGGGGGCAATCGCCAAGGGATACGCCACGGAAATGGTAGCCCGCTCTCTGGAAGAAAAGGGAATCTCAGGCTATGTAATTAATGTGGGCGGCAATGTCCGCACGATAGGCTTAAAAGGGGACGGAAAGAAATGGGTTGTCGGAATAGAGAATCCGGAAGAAAAGGAAGAAGAGGCGTATTTCGCGTATTTGGAGCTTGCGGGAGAATCTCTGGTGACGAGTGGTTCCTATCAGAGATACTATACCGTAGACGGAAAACGCTATCATCATATTATTGAGCCGGAGACGCTGCTGCCTGCGGAAGGTTATTCATCTGTTTCGGTAGTGTGCAAAAACTCAGGAAATGGGGATGCACTTTCGACGGCGTTGTTTTGTATGTCCTTGGAGGAAGGAATTACGTTGGTGGAAGAGCTTCCCGATACGGAAGCGATGTGGGTGCTGAATGACGGAACATGCCATATGTCTTCCGGATTTGATAAATATAAGAGAGGAGAACAGGTATAACATGGATTCTTATAACGAAAATCATCAGGAGCAGGAAAAGCCGCACAAGCGTCGTGTGCGTTATTCCGGAACGCATCCTAAAAGCTATAAAGAAAAATATAAAGAGCATAATCCTGAGAAGTATGCAGATACCATCGAGAAGGTTATTCAAAAAGGCAGTACGCCTGCCGGAATGCATATTTCGATTTGTGTGAAAGAGATTATTGATTTTCTGCAGATTCAGCCGGGACAGGTGGGGCTGGATGCGACGCTGGGCTATGGCGGTCATACGAAGGCGATGCTTGAGTGCCTGAAGGGAGAGGGACATATCTATGCGCTGGATGTGGACCCGATTGAGTCTGCTAAGACCAAGGAACGTCTGGCGAAGCAAGGATATGGGGAAGAGATTCTAACGGTTCGCTTGCAGAATTTTGCAGATATGGACTTGGTGGTAAAGGAAACCGGCAGAAAGTTTGATTTTGTGCTGGCGGATTTGGGCGTATCTTCGATGCAGATTGATAATCCGGACAGAGGATTTTCGTATAAGGTGGAGGGACCGCTTGATTTACGGATGAATCCACAGAAGGGTACCAGTGCTGCCGAGCGTTTAAAAGAAGTGACGGAGGATGAATTCATCGGTATGCTCAGAGAAAATGCGGATGAGCCTTATGCGGAAGAAATTGCGGCTACGGTTATGAAGTGGTTCCGAAAGGGAAAGCCAATTGAAACTACCACCCATATGAAAGAAGTGATTGAACAGGCACTTTGCTATGTTCCGAAGGCGGAGCGTGCAGAAGCAGTGAAGAAATCCTGCGCCAGAACCTTTCAGGCACTTCGCATTGATGTAAACAGTGAGTTCGAGGTATTGTATACCTTTTTGGAAAAGCTGCCGGAGGTACTGGCACCGAATGGCAGAGTGGCGATTCTGACCTTCCATTCCGGGGAAGACCGTCTGGTGAAGCGTTCCTTTAAGGAATTGGAGAAGGCGGGAATATACAGCGAGGTCTGCAAGGATTTCATTCGCCCGTCCGCGGAGGAATGCGCCAGAAATTCTCGCGCCAAGAGTACAAAGATGCGCTGGGCGATAAAAGCATAGGGTTGATACTTTCTACACCTGCCTCTTTTGGAATGTTACGAAAATATATCCATGCATTTACGAAAAATATCGAAATCGCGGCAAAAGCATTGTGTTTTGCGAAAAAGTATGATTAAATGAGTACTGGATCGTAGGCTGTTGCCGTAAGTAGAGCAAGAGCCAAAATTTCTATTCTTTATGGGAGGCTTTTGAAATGAAACGAAAAGCAAAGAGGTATTTTTCAGTAGCAGTGGCAGCAACGCTGTTTGCAGGTTCTGTGGTTAACACGACGACATTACCTGTGATGGCGCAGGAAATCGGCGCTTCGGCACAGATTGAGCTGACACAACAGGATGTAGAGGCTTTGACCGGTGGGGTGTCATATGCGCGTACAAGCGTGCATGATCCGTCGATTATTCCTGATGGTAACGGCAATTACTACATATTCGGTTCGCATATGGGAGTATCCAAGACCGGCGATTTGCAGAATTGGGTATCGGTAACCGGCGAATCACTTTCCAGTACTTTATTTGGTAACGCAAACGGTGAAGTAGTCTCTTATGCAGAGGCATTTACCGAGAATGCATATACGGGGGCAGTAACAGTATTGGATTCGGAAGGGAATCCGTATGAAGTAGATTTGGGAAGCTATGATGCTGCAGCATGGATCGGTGACAATACCGTTGCAGGCAATATGTGGGCTCCGGATATTATTTATAACGAGGCGATGGGCAAGTGGTGTATGTACATGAGCTTGAATGGTGCAACCTGGAACTCTTCTATCGTGTTAATGACATCGGATAATATTGAGGGACCTTATGTATATCAGGGACCGGTAGTATTTTCGGGCTTTTCCACCTCGGATTCTTCCAAATCGTTTAAGAATACCGATTTGGAGCTTGTGATTGGCGAGCAGGAGGAGCTTCCTGCAAAATATCAGAAGATAGCGGATAGTTCCTGGGGAACCTATTGGCCGCATGCGATTGACCCGGCAGTATTCTATGACGAAACAGGAAATCTGTGGCTTGTATACGGCTCTTGGTCCGGCGGTATTTATGTGCTGGAGCTGGATGAAAATACAGGTCTTCGTGACTATACCGTTACCTATGAGGATACCTTTGATGCATTAGGCGCATCGGTTACCTCGGACCCTTATTTTGGTAAGAAGATTGCCGGCGGATACTATGTATCGGGCGAGGGTGCTTATGTAGAGCATATCGGCAATTATTATTATCTGTTTGTATCCTATGGCTTCTATTCGCCGGATGGCGGATATAACATGCGTGTGTTCCGTTCGGAGACACCGGATGGACCGTATGTGGATGCAAGCGGTAACAGTGCTATTTTTAATAAATACATTATGAATTACAGCAGTACCAGTACTACAAACAACTATGGTGTGAAGCTGATGGGCAACTATAAGTGGGATACCATGGATGAGGCAGAAGTGGCACAGGGACATAACTCTGCATTTGTAGATGCGGACGGTAAGGCATATGTGGTATATCATACAAAGTTCGCAGACGGAACGGTAGGACATGAGGTGCGTGTACATCAGCTGTTTATGAGTGAGGACGGCTGGCTGGTAGCGGCACCATATGAGTATGCAGGTGAGACCTTATCTGCAACCGGCTATTCGGTGGATGCAGTTGCAGGACAGTACGGTGTGATCGCACATGATTATCAGGTGGATTATGCAGATTTAGAGTATATTACACCGGAGAATATCGTGCTTCATGAGGATGGAACGATTACGGGTGCTTACGAAGGTACCTGGAGCATGCAGGCGGGGTCTCCGTATGCTACTCTTGTGCTGAACGGAACTGAATATCAGGGTGTGTTTACCGAGCAGGTAATCACCGGAAGCAATATCAAGACCATGTGCTTTACGGTGGTAAGTGATGCGGGACTTTGTATCTGGGGTTCGGGTGAGCCGACCGATGATGCAATCGTAGCGCAGAATGCAGTAAATGCAGTTGTAAGTATTCCGGAGAATACCTATGCAAATCTTGATTTGGCAACCGAGGGCTTAAACGGTGCAGTGATTTCGTGGAGCTCTGATAAGCCGGAGGTTCTTTCGGCAGAGGGTGTGGTAACACGTCCGGCCGAGGATACCGTTGTAACATTAACTGAAACCATTTCAAAGGGAAATTATTTCTTTGAAAGAGAGCATATTGTTACGGTAAAGGCAGCCGCACAGAATAGCGAAGAAGCACTGGTGGTTGCAAGCTATTTTACCAATGAAGCAGTAGATTTATCGCAGCATCTTGCAGGAACTCTTTCGGTATCGAATCCGTTCTATGCAAAAACCAATTATGGAATTGATGTGTCGAATGGTGTAACCATCGAATTTGATGCAGTAGCAACCGGAGATGTACATATGCTCGGAACCATCTTTTCGTTTATGGCGGATGCAGGTGCCAACGGAAGAATGTATTTCACACCGGGCTCCTATTTCGGTTACAATGCAGATGGCGGTTATTTTGATGCCAATATGAAGAACTTCGGTCTGGTAGAGGATTATATCGGAGAGTCTGCACATGTGGCAATCAATATTACGGACGCAGGCTTTGCGGTATCCGTAAATGGCGAAGTAGTATATACCGAAGAGATTTTAACCACCGAGAATGGTGCGGGCTCTGTAACTGATTACAGCAAGGTGCTGGATTGGTTAAGAAATTCGGCAGATACGTTATATTTTGGACATGGTTCATGGTGGAATGCAGCAGGCTTTGATGAGGCAAATATTTTGCTCAGCAATGTTGTGTGCTCGGTGGCACCGGTGGATGCACCGGCTGCGGACGATGAGACGGCGGATTCTGTTTATTACACCAAGGACGAGGTGGTATTGGCAACCAATGCAGACCTTACGATAGAGGCGAATCCATTCTACGGTAAGAATGTAGAGCGTATTTACATGGAATATACAATCAATATGGCAGAGGGTGCTGCGCAGAATGGCTGGGACGGTATTTTCAGCTTCTATAACAGTGCAACGACAGGTCGTATTTCGATTCAGACCGCACCGTATCTTTGCTTTAACAATGCAGCAGGCGGCTGGATGGATGTGAATCAGCCGGGAGCAGCAGGTGCAACCAATGAAGCTCCTGCAATGGCAGCAGGAACCGAATATCAGGTGACGATTTCGGTGGATGCTAAGGGCATTGTAATGACCGTAAATGGCGAAGAGCTTGCGATTTCAGTAAATGGAGCAGGTGCAGATTATGAGGATATTGTCGAGTATATCGCTACCTGTGATCAGTTAACCTGGGGTGTTGGTCAGGCACAGAGCTCCTACTGGTTTACAGAGCTGTGTACCTTGACGGATATCAAGCTGGCTTCTTCGGAAAATGCAGAAGCAGGGGATGAAGAAGTTGTAGTGAATACGAATCCGCAGATTCTTGCAGATACGGTAGTACTCGGAACCAATGCAGATATCAATACCATTGCAAATCCGTTTATGAATGCGGAATTTGATGCAGTGACGATTTCGTACACCATCAATTTTAGTGAAGCAGCAATCAAGACAGGCTGGGATGGCTTGTTCAGCTTTTATAACAGTGTAACGGGCGGAAGAGTATCCATTCAGAGTGCACCATATATCTGCTATAACGATATGGCGGGTAAGTGGATGGATATCATCCAGCCGGGTACAACGCTTGCAGATTATGGTATTGTGGCAGGCGTGGATTATGATTTTGATATTGTGATTACAGAGGATGCAGTAAAGATGTACATCAACGGTGTGCAGATTGCCATTACCGAGGTAGGCTCCGGTGCAACCTATGCTGATATGATTGCTTTCATCGGAACCTGTGACCAGTTTACCTGGGGTGTCGGTCAGGCAACAACCGCATTCTGGTGGACTGAGCTGTGTACCCTTACGGATGTTTCCATTACCTCGAAGGTACCGACAACGCTGGTATATGAGAATGCAGGCTACACAATGGATGCGGTTAATTACTGTGAAGTAATTGCAAATCCTTACTATGGTCAGGAATTAGAGAGACTTTATCTGGAATATACCATTAACTTTGCTGCAACGGCTGCAAAGAATGGCTGGGACGGAATTTTCAGCTTCTATAACAGTACAACCGGCGGCAGAGTATCGGTTCAGAGTGCGCCGTATATCTGCTATAACGATATGGTTGGCAACTGGATGGATATCAATCAGCCGGGCGCTGGTGGTGATAATGCAGCAGCATTTGCCGCTACCGGTGAGGATGTAAGAATTACAATTGATATTACAAAGGATGCGATTGTGATGACTGCAAACGGAGCAGTGCTTGCGGTAGCAGAGGCAGGTTCCGGTGCAACCTATGCAGACTTACTTGCATTTATTTCGGAATGTGACCAGTTAACGCTTGGTGTCGGTGAGGGGGCAACTGCATTCTGGTGGAGTGAGCTTGCGACGATTCGTGATTTGACGATGGCTCCGGTGGTAGTAAATGCACAGGCAGCGGATGCGTCCATGGGAACTGTAAGTGTGACCGGAACGGGTGCGGCTGCAACGCTGACGGCAGTACCTGCAGCATATCATGAATTCCTTGGATGGTATGCTGGTAATGTATTGATTTCTACGGAGAACACCGTGGCGGTAAGCGTATGCGAAAATGTAACCTTAACCGCACAGTTTAAGAAGATACCATATGCAGTAAGCTATGAAGTGACCTCGGCATACGGAGATTATTTGCAGGGAGCGGTAACGATTCGGAATATTTCCGGTGAGACGCTTAACAACTGGAGTGCAAGCTTTGACTATATCGGTGGAACGATAACGGCACTCTGGGGTGCAACCTTTGTGTCTCAGAACGGTACTGCGGTAGTAGTGAGCGCGCCTTCGTGGGATAAGGAGCTTGCAGATGGTGAAGAAATAACGATTGGCTTCACGGTAAAGCTTGATGAGGCAGATGTAGCACCTGTTTTTGCAAATGCGGCAGTAATCGGCAAGAAGGCTGCACCGATTGCAGAGAGTACTTACAAGGTGGCTCTGAATGATGTATCGAGCTGGCCATGCGGTTATAGCAAGAACATCGTAATCGAAAACGTAGGTGTGGAGGCAATTGAGTCGTGGACGTTGGAATTTGATTTTGCAGATGAGATTGCTTCGATTTGGAACGCAGAAATCATTTCTCATGAAGGAAATCACTATGTAATATCGAATTGCGGCTACAATGCGGATATTGCAGTGAATGTGCCTATGACAATCGGTTTTATCGGAACTCCGGCAAACGGAGCAGAAGAATCGACGGCAGAGCTGTCTAATGTAGTGCTTAAATGTTTGAAATAAGAGAAATAAAGAAAAAATACAGGATACGATGGAAGCGGGACAGCTTAGTTTTACAGCTGTCCCGTTTTTTTGTATGACAGGAAAGTAGTTGCTTAGTAAACGCTTTCGTTTACTAGCTTAATACAAAATCCTCGATAACATCTCTGAAATGTTCGATTGCGAGAGAGTAACGGTTGCATCTGTTTACTAAACGTTTGATACCTTCGTAGTCGGTGGAAAGGTCCGCTATTTCGTCCAGAACAATGCCGCTTGTCATTGCGCGTATACCGTAGCCGGTATAGCGGATGGCGTTTTCGTTTGTGAATTCGGATGCGACAATATCATATGTAATGGAAGCGGGCTTTTGGAACACCACTTTAAATACGATATCCTTCGTTTTTTGCTTTACAGTAGTCAGGCACATTGTTTTCCTTCTCCTTTAACAATTATTAACAACAAGTACATATTATAAGCTGTTTACTAAACTTAGTCAACAAATATTGTATACAAAAATACAAAAACGTCAAAAATGTATAAAGTGGAGTTTTTTGGAATGTGATTATTTGTAGAAAAGTGTCAAAAATGCACGATAGATGTAAAAAGAAATGCGCTCTGTTTTGAAGAATCAAAGCTATTAAGCCACATTTGCCTATTGCACCCCCCTGCGCCTTGGTGGTATCATTAAAATGGAAATAGAATGGAATCGAAATGATTGGGGAGAGAAGAAATGAAGAAGAATCGAAAGGGAAAAGAGAAACGAATCATTCAGATATTGAAGATTTTGTTTGGAATTATGTTTTTGACCGTATTGCTGCTTTTGGTGGTAGGGGAGTTAGTTATGCCGGAGGAAGATCCGACGGCAAGAGGAGAATGCCGACTCTTGGAAGCGGAATGGGAGCGGGTATATGCCGAAGGAATCCGGGGCGAAATCGAGATACCCGGCCGATGTGAGGCAGAGCGAAATGAGGTAGTGAGGATAGAGACGCGTCTGCCAAAAAACCAGGAGAATATCTGGTTTTGTATGAGAGCCTCCCAGCAGGATATGCGTGTATATGTCGGAGATGAGCTGCGACAGGAGTATACGACCAAAGAGACCAGACTGTTTGGAAAAGACAGTGCCAGTGCCTTTGTCTTTTTTGAGGTTTATAAAGAGGATGCGGGCAAGATGCTTGCCATTGAGCTGGTCAGCAGTTCGGAGTATTCCGGCTTTTTGAATGAGGTATATGTAGGTGAGAAGAACGATATTGCACATTGGCTTCTGCGGGAATGTGCAGGGGTAATATCGGTTTCGGTTTATATGCTGATTTTAAGCACCATTGCATTTGCGATTGGCGCTATTTTGCGATGGATTAATAAAATTAAAGCAGATATTACTTATCTTGGTTTAGGTATTATGCAGCTGTCCCTGGCGATGATAGTAGAATCGAGAATCCGGCAGTTTTTCCTGCCAAATGTGTCGGTAGCGGCGACGGTCGGATTTTTGCTGACGATTCTTGTTCCGTATCCGTTTATGGTATATGTGAACCGGATTCAGAAGGGGAGATATGAGACGGCATATCGGGCATTGTCGCTGCTGGTAGCGTTGCATTTTATTTCATCGGTTGTGCTGCAGGTGTTGAATCTGGTGGATTTGGCAGACACGATGTTTGTTTCTTATGTGTTGCTTCTTCTGATGGTGCTTTTGATTGCGGTTACTATTGCGTTGGATGTTTGGAATAAGAGGATGAAGGAGTATGGGGTGCTGGTGATTGGTTTTGTTACTATGCTGGTCGTAGCACTCTGGGAGACGTATGTTACGCTGGTTCCGGAGACACCGTATACCGGTGGTCTAGCGCTGAGCTTCGGCTTAATTGTCCTGCTGTTTATGGCGGGAATAAAGACAGCGAAGGATGTGGTAGCGCTTGAGCAGGAGAAGCAGGTGGCGATTGCAGCAGGAGAAGCGAAGGAAAAATTTCTTACCAATATGTCCCATGAGATTCGGACACCGATTAATACGATTATCGGAATGAACGAAATGATTCTGCGGGAAAACAGCAGTGCAGAGGTAGAAGAGTATGCAAAGAATGTACAAAATGCCAGCAGACTGTTGTTAGGATTAATCAATGATATATTGGATTTTTCCAAAATCGAAGCAGGCAAAATGGATATTCTGGAAAATGATTATTATCTGTCACGAATGCTTACGGATATTGAGAATGGCATTCGGATTAAGGCGGATAATAAGGCATTGCGCTTTGTGGTAGAGGCAGAGGAAGCACTGCCCTCTGTGCTGCGCGGAGATGAGCTTCGGATTCGTCAGATATTGAATAATTTGTTGTCCAATGCAATCAAGTACACCAATCAGGGGACGGTTACGCTGATGGTAAAGGGAAGCAGAGAAGAGGATGGCTTTGTGCTGGAATTGTCGGTAGCGGATACCGGTATCGGCATCAAAAAAGAGGACATGGAGAGGCTGTTTGGCAGCTTTTTGCGCCTGGAGGAGCAGAAAAACCATTACATCGAGGGTACGGGGCTTGGACTGAATATAACCAGACAGTTGGTACAGCTGATGGGCGGAAGCATTGAGGTGCAGAGCGAGTATGGAAAAGGCTCCTGCTTTACGGTACGGCTCCCTCAACAAATCGTGAACGAAAAGCCGCTCGGCCGCTTGGAAAATGCATATCAGAGGGAGGTACAGGCACCAAAGAAGCTGTCTGCGGTTTTGCATGCGCCGGAAGCCAAGGTGTTGGTTGTGGATGATAATGAGATGAATCTGGCTGTGGTAAAGGCATTGCTGAAGCGCACGGAAATCCAGCTGACGCTGGCAAACGGTGGCGCGGAGTGTCTGAAGCTATGCAGAAAGCAAAAGTTTGATTTGATTTTGATGGATCATATGATGCCGAAGCCGGATGGAATCGAAACACTGCACCGATTAAAGAAGGATGAGCTGGGACAGAACGCAGAGACCGGAGTCATTGTCCTGACTGCAAATGCGATTGCCGGAATGCGGGAGAAATACATAGAGGAAGGCTTTTTGGACTATCTGTCCAAGCCGGTAGCGGCGGAGGAGTTGGAGGAAATGCTTGGAAAATATCTGCCGGAGGAGAAAGTTTTAAAAAGCATTTGACATCTGGCGATGTCTGTGCTACACTAACTCAAAACAAAAAACGAGGAATGATTCAGAATGAGAACATACGCTATTATTATAACAGTAAATAATAATCGTTAGGCATCGTCGGTTGCTGACCACAGCGACTGGCAGATGCCTGTTCGGCTGTGGTTTTCTTTTCTGAATATGAAAGATGGACCACATTTTTTTGAACCTTTTTTCAAAAAATTGTGGTCTTTTTTTATTCTTCAAAATGCGCGCAAATTTGTTTTTTAAGTAACTTATTGATTTGGAATTTATATGGATATTTGCGGGATTCGCAAATATTTATCCGTAGATTGGTCAGAAAGGAGCGAATGATTTATGAGATTATTATCAGTAAAGGAATTTTATCAAAAATATCAGGATATGGCAGAGCAGTGTGTGGTAGTCAGCGGATGGGTAAAAACGAAACGCATCGGCAAGGAGATTGGCTTTGTGGAGCTTGGAGACGGCACCTGTATGAAAAGCATTCAGGTGGTATTGGAGGTAGGAAAGCAGCAGGAAAAAGCCTTTGGGGTCGGAGCTTGCCTTATGGTAAAGGGAACGCTAAAGCTGACACCGGAAGCAAAGCAGCCGTTTGAGATAACGGCAGAGGAGGTAACGGTAATGGGAGATGCCGAGGCGGATTATCCGCTGCAAAAAAAGCGTCACAGCAACGAGTATCTGCGCACGATTCCGCATCTTCGACCGAGAACAAACCTGTTTTCTGCAATTTTTCGAATGCGCTCGGTGGTAACTCATGCGATTACGGATTTTTTATATCGGGAGGGCTTTACGCAGATACACACGCCTTGCATGACCTCCTGTGACGGAGAGGGCGCCGGAGAGGTGTTCCGGTTGAAGACGGAGGAGTTTTTCGGAAAAGAGACGTATCTGACGGTAACGGGACAGCTGCACGTAGAACCCTTTGCGCAGGCACTTCGAAGAGTATTTACCTTTGGACCGAGCTTTCGTGCGGAGGATTCGAACACACCGCGACATGCGGCGGAATTTTGGCAGGTGGAGCCGGAGATGGCGTTTTGTGATTTGCAGGAGCTGACGGAGGTTATCGAAGCGCTGTGTAAGCATATCTTCCGTTTTTGTCTGACGGAGGCGAGAGAGGAACTGGAATTTTTTGAGCGCTTTATTGAGCCGGGGCTGATAGAGAAGCTAGAGCGGGATATAGAGCTTGATTTTGCGAGGGTCAGCTATCATGATGCGGTAAAGCTGCTGATGGAGTCGGGGGAGAAATTTCAGATTCCGGCATCGTATGATACTCCGATTCAGACGGAGCATGAGCGGTATCTGGCAGGCGTAGTCTTTGGCAAGCCGGTCTTTGTGACGGATTATCCGAAGGAGCAGAAGGCGTTCTATATGTATCTGAATGACGATGAGAAGACGGTGGCGGCAACGGATTTGCTGTTTCCGAAGCTGGGTGAAATCGTTGGTGCCAGCCAGCGAGAGGACCGCCTTGCAGTGCTGCAAAAAAGAATCGAGGAATGTGGCTTAAAGCAGGAGGATTATGCGTGGTACTGTGACCTGCGTCGATATGGCAGCTGTACGCACAGCGGCTTTGGATTGGGTGTGGAGCGTATGCTGCGTTATATTACCGGAGTGGAGAATATTCGGGATGTGATTGCATATCCGAGAACGCCGAACAACATCATATTCTGATAAATAAAAAAGCAATCATAAACTTGAGTTTCCACATTTTTCGTTGTTACAGATAGGTAATGCGAAACCTTGGTTTTATTAACGTCAGCCAAGTTTAACCTAAAACGCACGCAGGCACGCTCTCGCTACTTCATCCTCGCAGCGGTACATAAGACGCTAAAATACAGCGTCTAAGTACCGGCGGGATTCAAGTACCTGCTTTGGTTTTGGTTAACTTGTCTGACTAAGACATTCTTTTCATAAGTTTCGCATTACCTGTTAGAAGTAACTGAAAAATGTGGAAACTTAAGGATATCTAAGCTTGACGTGGTAAGTTTTTTTATTTAAGATTAAAATAAAAAAATGTGAAAGCATATCGGAATGTTAAGTGCGGAGGTGAAGCGATGTCGGGCTGGGGCGATGAACTGGATGAGGAATTAAAAAAGGATGTGGAGATTAAGGTGGGCTTTCGGGTCAATGTTCGAAGCATCAGCAATGTAATCAGCAGAATTTCAGAGGAAACAAGAGAGTGGGATGCTAAGCATCCGAAATTGGATTTGCTGAAAATATGGGGCAATATCATGGTGCTGTTTCTGGTACTGTTTACGTTTTCATATAGTATTCTGATTATATTGACAGGGTTTTTGTATTTCTTTTACGGGTATCTGCTGATTCAGCTGTTTGGAGCATGGAGAAGATTTCGCTACTCCGGAGTGCTTTATTGGATTATGACGATTGCGGCGCTGGTGGTACTGTTTGCACTGGCGGCGGGGCTGCGAAGCTGGATTTTTCGGTAACACTGAGGGTAAACTCCGAATGCCCTCAGTGTGAATACTTTTTATGAAATAGCATCTAACTTTGGACGGTCAGGATGCTATTTTTTTGATGTGAAAAGTAAGATTTAATCAATAAAAAGTACAATATCTTGCAACAATACAAAAAATATGATATAATTTTTATAATTTTTCACGATGAAAAGTGAACTAACTTTTATGCGCGAAGCGCCAGGTGGGGTGTGATATGATAACAAGAGAAAAAACAGGACGAAAAAAGAAAAGATTGGGCGATTTGCTGTTAGATGCAGGTGCCATTACGATGGAGCAGCTGCAGATGGCGTTAGAAAAGCAGAAGCAGTCCAGACAGAAGCTGGGTACGGTGCTGATGGAGATGGGCTATATTTCGGAGGCCAGAATCGCGGAGGCATTAAGGGAGCAGCTGGGATTGGATTATGTGTCGCTGCAGGGCTTGCGTATCGGACAGGACGTTATTTCGTTGATTTCGGATTCGACGATTTTGAAGAAATATACGATTATGCCGTTTGAGTTCAATAAGGAACGTACCGGATATCTGAGGGTGGCGATGGCGGACCCGATGGATTTGGTGGCATCGGATGACCTTGCGATTATTACGAATCTGCAGATTGAGCCGGTGGTAGCGACGGCGACTGACATTATGGCGGCGATTGACCGGTATTACGGTAATGCGGAAACGCAGGCGGTTGCCGAAATGTACAGTAAGGAACGGGCGAACCTCCAAAAGGAAGAGAATACCGTAGATGAAGAGGAAATCAACAGTTCGCCGATTGTTATGTTGGTAAGCTCGACGATTGAGCAGGCGGCGCGTATGCGCGCCAGCGATATTCATATTGAGCCGATGGAGAACCGAATTCGCGTGCGGTTTCGTATCGACGGTATGCTGATTGAGCATAGTACCTATCCGATTAACATGCTTTCGGCGATTTCTGCCCGAATCAAAATCATCGGTGGTATGGATATTGCAGAGAAGAGAAAGCCGCAGGACGGACGTATTACCCATGTGGTAGACCGAACGGAGTACGATATTCGTGCGTCGATTCTGCCGACGGTATACGGAGAAAAAATCGTTATGCGTCTTACTTCGAAGATGACGTTGACCAGAGAGAAGAAGCTGTTGGGCTTTTCGGAGGAGGAGCTGGTGCGGTTTGACCGGATTCTTGCCAATCCGAACGGCATTATTCTGGTAACCGGACCGACCGGTAGTGGTAAGTCCACGACGCTGTATACGGCACTGAGTGAGCTGAATCGGGAAAATGTAAATATTATTACGGTAGAGGACCCGGTCGAGGCAAATATCGACGGTGTCAATCAGGTGCAGGTAAATGTAAAGGCAGAGCTGACGTTCGCATCTGCACTGCGTTCGATTTTGCGACAGGACCCGGATATCATCATGATTGGTGAGATTCGTGATACTGAAACGGCGAACATTGCGGTTACGGCATCGATTACCGGACACTTGGTAGTGTCTACACTGCATACAAACAGTGCAGCGAGCACCATTTCGCGTCTGGCGGATATGGGCGTGGAGCCGTATCTGTTGGCAGATGCGGTCGTAGGCGTGGTGGCGCAGAGACTGGTGCGCCGACTGTGTGAATGTAAGAAGGAGCGCGCGGCGACCGAGATGGAAAAGAAACTGTTAGATATAACAGAGAGCGAGGAGCTTACGCTGTTCGAGCCGTGCGGCTGCAATAAGTGTAATGAGACCGGATATCGCGGTCGAATCGGTGTGTATGAGATTATGCCGATTACCTCAAGTCTGAAGCGTATCATTGCAAGACGGGGCGATTCCGGCGAGGTAGAGCGTCAGGCACTGGCAGAGGGCATGAGCACCTTGAAGAATAGTGCGGCAAAGTTAGTATTGCAGGGAATCACTTCGGTCGAGGAGCTGAAGAGAATTGCTTATACCAACGAGGATGAGCAGATTTAGCGGCAGGGAACGCAGAAAGAGAGGGGCAGGTTCATGATAACGATAGAAGAGCTTTTGACGGTGGCGAAGGAGCGCAAGGCATCCGACCTTCATGTGACGGTAGGAATTCCGCCCAAGGTGCGTGTGAACGGAGAATTGGAGGATTTGGACTATCCGAGTATGAGTCCGGCAGATGTCGAGGCAATCATCGATCCGTTGATTTCGGACCATTTTCGCAAAATCATCGAGGAAAAGGGCGGCGCGGATTTTTCGTATGCGATTGCAGGACTCGGACGATACCGTGTAAATGTATTTAAGCAGAGAGGCTCGTATGCTTTTGTTATGCGTATCGTGGCTTCGAAGGTGCCGGCGGCAGAGCAGCTTGGCGTGCCGGAGTCGGTTGTCAATCTGACGAACCGCAAACGAGGTCTGGTGTTAGTAACCGGACCGACCGGAAGTGGTAAATCGACGACACTGGCATCGTTGATTGATATCATCAATACCAATAAGAATGCGCATATCGTAACGCTGGAGGACCCAATCGAGTATCTCCACAATCACAAAAAAGCAGTGGTTAACCAAAGAGAGGTCGGACTGGATGTGGACAGCTATGCATCGGCGTTGCGTGCGGCACTGCGTGAGGACCCGGACGTGATTCTGGTCGGCGAGATGCGTGATTTGGATACGATTTCGATTGCGATTACGGCAGCAGAGACCGGACATCTGGTGTTCTCGACGCTGCATACCATCGGTGCGGCAAGCACGATTGACCGTGTGATTGACGTATTTCCGCCGCATCAGCAGCAACAGATTCGTATTCAGCTGGCATCGGTGCTTGAGGCGGTTATTTCGCAGCAGCTGATTCCGACGCAGGACGGACGCGGACGTGTGGCAGCCTTTGAGGTTATGCATGCGACGGTAGCGATTAAGAATCTGATTCGTGAGGCAAAGACGCATCAGATTGATTCGATTATCCAGACCAACAAAAAGCTGGGAATGCAGATTATGGATGATGCGATTTATGATTTGTACCTAAAGCGAAAGATTGACGCGGAGAATGCGCTGACGTTTGCGCAGGACCCGGTGGCAATGGAGAAGAAGCTGTATTAAAATTGTAATCGAGGGGATTACAGAAATGAGGTAAAGGATGCCGCAGTATACATATATAGCAGTTACCCCGCAGGGGAAAGAGAAAAAAGGAAAGATTGATGCGAGTGATGAAGCCAAAGCTAAGGCGATATTGAAAAAGGACGGCATGGTGCTGCTTTCGCTTTCGGAAGCCAGTATGCTGGAAAAGGATATCAATATCACCATCGGAAACCCGGTAAAGGCGCGTGATTTGGGTGTGTTCTGTCGTCAGTTTCAGAGTATCTTAAATGCCGGTGTTACCATTATCGAGGCGTTGCGCATGTTGGGCGAGCAGACGGAGAATAAGGCATTTGCCAAGGCGATTCTGGAGACGGCGGCGCATGTCGGAAAGGGTGAAACACTGGCAGATGCGATGCGACAGAACCCAAAGATATTCCCTGCCATTCTTATCAATATGGTTGAGGCAGGTGAGGCGTCGGGTAGTATGGACACATCGTTTGCACGAATGGCGACGCATTTTGAGAAAACCGCAAAGACACAGGCAATGATTCGAAAGGCGATGATTTATCCGGTGGTGTTGATGCTGGTAGCAGTGGTAGTTGTTATCATCATGTCGGTGGTAGTATTTCCGAAGTTTTCGACGATGTTTGAAAGCATGGGCTCGGAGCTGCCGGGCATTACCAAGATGGTCATGGGACTGAGTGATTTTCTGGTGGAAAGCTGGTATATCCTGCTGCTGGTAGTCGTACTGTTGGTGGTTGTGTTGAAGGTATTTCAAACGACACCGGCAGGAAAGCATGTGTTTGGCTGGCTTGCAATGAAAGCACCGGTTTTTGGTAAGATGAATGTCAAGAGTGCAAGTGCAAACTTTGCACGTACCTTAAGTACATTGGTCAGCTCCGGTATGTCGATTTCGGAGGCACTCGAGATTACCGCACGCTCTATGGGAAATATCTGGTATCAGGAAGCATTGGAGAAGGCTAAGTTAGAGGTAGAGCAGGGTGTCGGCTTGTCGGTTGCGTTAAAGGCATGTGAGCTGTTTCCGCCGATGGTATATCAGATGTTAAACATCGGTGAAAGCACCGGTAATGTAGAAACGATGCTGGACAAGGTGGCCGAGTACTACGAGGAAGAGGTAGAGATGCAGACGCAGGGACTCTCGGCAGCTATGGAGCCAATGATTATCGTAGTCATGGGTGTCATTGTAGCGGTGCTTGTACTGGCAATGTACATGCCGATGATTCAGATGTACGGCGATGCCGGAAACCTGTAAAAGGTAAAAAGCACAATTATTGTACGTTGAAGCAGAAGTATGTATAAAAATGACGAAAAAACGACGAAAAAACGACGAAAAAATACGAAAAAGTTCACAAATACTTGCAAATAGTGAAGTTTCGTGGTAAAATGCAAAAGAAATGTGAAGTACACAAAAATACTTTACAGAACTACAAAAACTGTAGTAAAACTACAAAGAAAAAAAGGAGAGAAAGTATGAAAAAGTTATTAGCAAAAAAGAGAAACAACAAGGGTTTCTCCCTCGTTGAGTTGATTGTAGTAATCTTGATTATGGCAATCATCGCAGTAGCACTCGCACCACAAGTAATGAAGTGGGTAGGCAGCTCAAGAGACAGTACAGATGACAACAATATGGCTACCATTAAGTCCGCAGTTTCGACTGCAGTAGCTGATTACATGAGCGATGGAGGAACAATTCCGGCTGCGATCTATCATGTAACATCGAGCGGTGTGAAGTGGCAAGGAACTGGCGAAGATACCGCTTTGACTGCAAAAATCACAGAAGTTATGAATGGTGATTATCCAGAAGTAAAAGCTGAAAAGAATAAAGTATTTGTTATTACAATCACAGCAGAGTCAGGTGCAGTAAAAGTTGAAGTAGGCGCTGGAACATACGGTTCTGCAACTCCTACACCAGAACCAGCTGCAGGTACCTGATAGTATTTACTAAACCGCATATTTAGGTCATTTTGTATGACGAATGGCATACAGAATGACCTTTTTGCTTTTGAAACAAGAAGCCTAAATAAAACCAGTGTGAAAAATCGCATTGAGGTATTTATTTGAGGCTTTGCGAAACTCAAAGAAAATAATATCAAAGTCCGGAAAGTTAACCAAAACACAAGCAGGTACTTGAGACCCGCCGGTACTTAGACGCTGTATTTTAGCGTCTTATGTACCGCTGCGAGTGTCGAAGTAGCGAGAGCGTGCCTGCAGTGTTTTCGGTTAAGCTTGACGGACGGTGGGCATCTACTCTGAGTTTCGCCCCCTTAAAGAAAAAAACAAAGAGGACTTTCACACCCTCCTAACGAAAAAACCACGAGGTAACCGTCATGCCATTTCCACTTGCAATAATTGCATACACCACCGTCTTCCTCTTCGGCATCGTCATCGGCAGCTTTCTAAACGTCTGCATCTACCGGATTCCGAAGCATGAGACGATAGTTACGACTCCGTCGCACTGCATGAAATGCGGTTATCATCTGGCATGGTATGATCTAATCCCTGTCTTTTCGTGGTTGTTTCTAAAGGGCAGATGCCGCAAATGCGGTGACAAGATATCTGCGCAGTATCCGATTGTCGAAGCGGCGAACGGAGTGTTGTGGGTCATTACCTTTGCACGCTGCGGATTTTCGGCAGACACCTGTCTGTTAGCACTGGCGATATCGGCATTGCTTGTATTGAGTGTGATTGATGCAAGAACCTATGAGATTCCGTTTGGAATCAATGTATTTATATTTGTGATGGGAGCCTTACGGCTGCTGCTGGCGCCGGAACACTGGCTGTCCCATCTGACCGGCTTTGTTGCGGTGGCTCTGGTGCTCACGGTGTTGTATCTGGTAACCGGAGGCAGGGGCATCGGGGGCGGTGATATCAAGCTGATGGCAGCATCCGGGCTGCTGCTTGGCTTTGGCGGCAATCTGATGGCATTTTTCTTTGGCTGTCTGTATGCCAGTGTAATACATATTGCCCGGATGAAGATTTCCGGAGCCGGGAGAATGCTGGCTTTGGGACCGTATTTGTCGGCAGGCATCCTGACGGCAATCTGGTTTGGGGAACCGATACTTGGGTGGTATTTGGGATTGTTTTAGAAAAAAAGGCAGAAGCTTATCGAAGCAGAATTGGAGCAAAATATGGCATTAAATCGTGTAGTTAATATCGAGATAGGCCTGTTTTATACGAAGGTCTGTGAAACCAATTTTAAGAAGAAAAATACGAAGGTGTATCGTACCTTTATTTTTGATACACCGGAGAATACCATAGAGGATGGTTATATCCGGGACAAGCAGAGCTTTGCAGATGAGTTGAAATATCAGCTGCAGACAAATGGCTTTAAAAACAAGAACATTGTGTTTACGGTGGCATCCAATAAGATTTTGAGCCGTGAGGTTGTGATTCCTGCGGTAAAGGAAAGCAAGATTATGGACATCGTGAAGGCGGAGGCGAATGAATATTTTCCGATGGATATTACGGATCATATTCTGACCTATACACTGCTTGGCGAGCTGCCGGAGACAAAGCAGCTGCGCATCATGGTGTTTGCAGCTCCGGCGACCTTAGTAAAAAATTATTACAGTGTGGCAGAGCTGATGGGCGTTTCGATTGTTGCGCTGGATTACATCGGAAATTCGAATTATCAGGTGTTGAAGCGTCTGGAGGGAGAGGAAAACCATTTTGTGGTACAGATGAACCAGCAGAATACGATGGTATCCATTCTACAAAAGGAAGCGCTGCTGTTGCAGAGAAGTGTTAATTTCGGCGTGGCAAATCTGGTAGATTTGATGCGCAGCTACAATACATTTTCGAATCTCAGCTTGCAGGAGTGCTACAGCAGGCTGTGTGAGGAGGAGCTTCTGACGGCTTCGGCAGACAGCGCGCAGAGTAAGGACGCGGATAAGGCAGAAGAGCTTGACGAGATGAAGGACGAGATGATGGATGAACTCGAAATGTTCGTCAACAACCTTCTGCGTGTAATGGAGTATTTTAACGGAAGAGAGCAGGGACAGCAAAGAGAGCAGGAGCAGAATGCAGAATCGGAGCAGACCGAGGAGCAGGCAGCAGAGCAGAGTACGGAGCCAAAGTCCGGCATTCATAAGGTATATTTCCTTGGTGAGGGTACTGAGATTTTGGGCTTGAGAGACCTTTTGGAGACCGAGCTTGGTCTGCCGGTAGAGATTATCGAGACCTTACAGGGCATTACCTTCAAGCAGCCGGAGGAGGAGCAGACGGAGCTTGAAAACGAGCTGTTCTCCTGTATCGGTGCAGCCTTGAAGCCGGTGAATTTTATTCCGGAGGAGCTGTTAAATAAGAACAAGCAAAACAGCAGTAACCGAATGCTGTTATTGTTGCTGCTGCTGGTAGTGGTGGCAGCCGGTACGCTGGTATTTACCGGATATATGGACTATCAGGAAGCGGAATGGGAGAATGAACGGCTGAAGAACGAGGTAGAGAGCTATATCTACATTGAAGAAAAATACAATGCGTTTGTTGCGAGCGGCAATGAGCGTGATGAGGCAGTTCTGATGTTAGCAAATACCTTCTCCTATCTGGAGTATGTAAATGAGCTGATTGCTGAGTTGGAGGAGGAGCTTCCGACCAACAGTATCGTACAGTCGCTTTCGGCATCGAACGAGAGTGTATTTATCAGCTTTGTGACAAAGGATAAGGAAACGGCTGCGAAGCTGTTGGCACAGCTGAAGGAGATTCCGTACGTAGGTACGACAACGATTTCCGGTATTACGGAGAACAGTGACGAGGAAGGCGGAGAATCGACGGTAACATTTTCCGTCAGTCTGACATGGACTCTGCCGGAGGAGGTGAGCGCACAATGACAAAGGCTACAGAATCGCAAAAAAGACTGATTGTTGCTTTGCTTATGGTAATTGTCATGTTTGCGGCATATCAGTATGGATACAAGTATTTTGTCGGCAAGGCGGAAACGCTGCAGACCGAGAATGAGGAGCTGAACACAAGAATTGTCGGTCTCAAGGCAAAGATAGAAAAAGAGAAGAAGTATGAGTTGGATACGGCTGCGAATCGTCAGATTGCGCAGATGGTTTTGAAGCGCTTCGGTACGACGGTAACGCCGGAGAAGAGTATTTTGTTTTTCGTAGATTTGTGTGAAAAGGCAGATATGGAGATTTCTGCGATTTCCTTCGGTACACCGGTAGCATTCTTTAACGCTTCGCATCTGAAGGATGAGGAGGGTGCGTTGGTGCGCGGAAACCGGACCTCGCTTGGTATTACCTATACCGCAAGCTACGAGGGCTTGAAGGCTTGTGTAGAGCATATTAAGCAGTATCCGGAGCGGATGAGTCTGTCCACGCTGACGGCGACGTATTCGGCAGAAGAGGCAGCGTTGTCCGGTACGATGACGGTGGAATGGTTCAATCTGGTGACCGGAGAAGAGGAAAAGATTCCGGAGCTTGAGAATATTGACCTTGGAACGGACAATATTTTCCGCAGCGGTAATATACCGGTGCCAAATTATTGATTTGCAGAGGATAGGATAGAAGCTGGAGGTGTGTGCGGTGCCGGGCAGGAAAAAAAGGCAAAGAAATAGAGAGCGCCTGAGAGGAAATGCGGGTGTGTCCTTTATTGAGGTAATCATCAGTATGCTTGTGCTGGCAATCGCATTGGTGTCTTTGTTGGGAGCATTTTCGATGTCGTTTCGGATTAATCTGAAATCGCGTCGGGAGCTTTCGGCATCGATTGTAGCACAGAACGTAATGGAATGTGTGAAGGAATATACGGATTTCCACACGGTTGCGACGGGCGTGTCGGAGGAGATGAAGAGCTTTCTGCCGACAGATTATGCGGCGTCCTTTGCAGGGACAGCGGATGGTTTTTCGCTTAGCTCTGTCAGGGAGGGAAGCAGTGAGTTTCAGGTGGTCGTAAAATATGATAAGCAGGATTTTACGAAGGAGGACGGTACCGGTATCAACGATTATGAGCTGCCGGATTTGACGACGTTAAATTCGGTTAAGACCATTATCCTCTGTCCGAGCGGTGTGTCCGGCGGTGAAGTGGAAGAGGCTGCAACCTCGTTTTTTCTGGAGCTGTGGGTAGCAGAGCAGTGGGCGCTGCATACCGAAGAAGAGGAAGAGGGCGAGGAAGGCGAGACCGAAGAAACGGAGGATGCCGAAGCAGGCGGAGAAGCCGGAGAAGATGAGAGTGAGACCGAAGAAGGTGCGGAGGACGAAGAGGAAGAAGAGTACACCGGACCGACGGAGGCAGAGGTTATGGCGCAGCTGGCTCGGATACAGGAGGAGATGGAAGGAAGCCTGGTATTGGAGCTGGTGCATGATATGAATGGCTATAAGATGACTGCTGATATGCTTTATGAGTGGGATGACGAGGAATGGACGGCATACCATATTGACAGCAATCAGGTAGAGGAGCTGGAGAATGTGTATGTGTTCTATGACCCGGCGCAGCTTGAGTCCAAGGGCGGCGGTACTTTTGAAATCAAGGACACGATAACATTAAAGAATTTTAGCAAGGAGCTGGATTTCTTTTTGGCAGTGCAGGAAAGCATCGAGTGTCTCGGTGTGTCGGCGAGTGAGCTGATTGGTCCGAAGCTAATCAACGAGGCAAGTACCGGGCCGATTACGGTGTATTCGTCCACGAGGATGGGAGAAGATTTGCAGGCAAGAACCGGCTTTGAGGATGCAGAAACACTGGTTGCCAGAAAGAAATATGAGCGAATGCAGAATGTAACCGTACAGGTGTATCTGAAATCCACCGGTGATTTGATGGCAACGATGGAAACGGCAATTTCACAGTAAGAGGATAAAAGAAGGATAGAAGGGCGGGCAGAACAATGAGAGAGAAAAAACATTCCGGATGGCGGGATAATAGAGGTGCAGCATTGATTCTGGTCATTGTCTGCATTGCCTTTGTAGGAATTCTCGGCGTAACGATATTAAAAGCGACGGTAACTAACCGAAATATGAAGCTGGTTGATGAAAAGGCGAAGGAGAATTTTTATTCGACGGAGTCGGGTGTGGATATTTTTCTGGTAAACCTGCAAAGCTTGTCGGAGGATATGCTGGGCGAGGAATATGCACATCTGCTGACGCATTACGGTGTGGTCGGAAGAGAGCAGGTAAAAGAGGGCGTGAAGAAGCGTCTTTGGATGGAGCTGACCGGCGAGTATGAATGTGCGGACGGCATGATTGCTCCGGTGTTAAAGGAAGAAGCGGAGGCGCTTTTTGCCGGAGTTGAGGGCTACGGCACGACGTTCAAGCTGCGGAATTATGCGGATAAGACGGCGATTATGGCAAGAGTGGACGGCGAAGAGCTGGTACTCATGAACCTGAGCATTACCAATATCGAAAAGGGCTATGAGACGCAGATTACGACGGACGTGCGTGTGGCGATTGAATTTGAGGAGCTGAACATCGAAACTCCGGTAATGGTGCCGGGAGCCTACGAGGGCTATGTCATTATTTCGGACGGAACGGTAAAAAATCATTTGACGGCTTCCAATGTGAGTGGTAGTGTATATGCAGGAAGAGATTTGCTGGCTGAGTATAATTCGGCGTTGACACTTCGCTCCAATCAGATTATAGTAGGAAAGACATTAAAGACTGCGGTAGGCGGCAAGCTGGATATTAACAGCTATTGGAGCGGTAATGTGCGCGTTTGGGCGGGCAATATCGCGACGACGGCGGGCAGCGGCGGTCAGAGCATTGCGATTGGAAACGGTGAATGCTATGTGGCAGACGATTTGGTGCTGGGTGCAGAGGATTCGGACGTGACGATTTCCGGCAGCTATTACGGTTACAACAGTGGTATCGGTACGTTAGCGATGACCGGTGCCGAAACCAGCAGTGCGATTACGATTAATGCCGGAAATTCCAATTTGGATTTGAGCGGTCTGAATACGTTGTGGCTTGCAGGTAAGAGCTTTGTTACCGTGCCGGATATATATGGTGTATCGGATACAGCTTCTTATACGGAGATTATGGAGGGCGAGACCATCAGCTACAAGGGCAATCAGCTGGCGTATCTGGTGCCGGAGATGTGCATTAAGGACTACGAGCACAATCCGCTGACCAAGGCAGAATACGATGCTATTGTAGCGAATGGCGGAATGGCTTCTTATATTGATACGTCGGTGAGCTTTGGGGAATCGGCTTCGATGAATCTGGCACCGTATGTGAATGCGTCGATGCCTTGTGAGGTGGTACCGGTACGTTTTATGAGCGAGCCGGAGCCATTGTATTACATTTATTTGAAGTTCCGCTCGAGTCAGGCAGCGGAGGATTATTTCTTAGCGTACAGCAATGCATATCAGGCGCAGCTGGACAGCTATTCGGAAATTTTGGAGCTTGGCGATGTATCTTTGCCGGCAAGTGACAATATTTACACCAGCGGTACCGTATTGCGGGTACAGGATCACAAGATTACCGAGGTAGTAGAGGGTACGATGACGGTGGATCAGGCGACGGTGAAGCAGCTGGATTATAAGCGGAAGTTCGAGGGACTTTTGCGTGCGCTGGATGAATATAGTATCGGAGTCGGTGACAATACGGTAGTAGAAAATATTCTGAGAATCAGCGAGATTAATGAGATAAGCGGTGCCAATTATTACTTTTTTGATGAAGCGTATGAGCCTTGTGTCGGAGGCGGAGCGAAGTATCAGGTTATTGTGTCGAACGGAAACTTTTCCGGGGCAAGCCAGAATATTACAGGTCTGATACTGGCAGATGGAGATGTGGATTTGTCCGGTTCGACGTTCCGCGGTATGGTTATTGCGACCGGTGATGTGACGCTGAATGCAATGACGATGTCCGATACGAATGCGGATGGTTCGGGCTTTGTACAGGCTCTCTTGGATAACAACACCAGTATTAACCGTTTCTTCAACAATTATCCTTTGGTGGATGAGGATGACGACGAGGAAGAAGCAGCAGAGGGCAAGAACATTACGATTACGCTGGAAAACTGGTATAAGAATTAGAAGCAGCAGGAGGGTGCAATGGAACGATTGCGGAAGAATCAGCGCGGCTTTACTCTGATTGAGCTGATTGTGGTAGTACTGATTATAGGTATTGTAGCAACGACTGCCGTAATCGGAATTTCGACGATTTCGAATGCAAGAGCAAATGGCTGTGCGAAGCGATTGTCTGCGCTGCTAGACCAGGCTCGAGTGGAAACGATGAGCAAGGTGGAGGGAGCAGTCAGTCTGGAAATTTGTCAAAATGGAACAGAGTATTACGGAATTTTGCGGGTGAGCGGAGTGGCGCAGGATGAGATAGAGCTGGGCAATCAGGCACTGACGCTGACGGTAATGAACGGAACGGATGAAATCATGACGATTTCGGAGGGCGATTCGCTGTTGATTTCGTTCAAGAAGGGCTCCGGGTCGCTGATGTTTGATGAGACGACCGGGCATCCGGCATTTACTTCGATTGTAATTTCCGGCAGCAATACAAGAACGGTTCGGATTTACAAGGAAACCGGAAGAAATATCATAGAATAGACAAAAAGAAGCAAGGACAGAAGGGAGGCGGATACGGTGAAAAAGGACCAGAGAGGCTTTACGCTCGTAGAGCTGATTGTGGCGATTTTGATTATGAGCATGGTTATGCTGGCGGCGGCCGGCTTTGTGGTATCCGCAGCCAATAGTTATCGTGTTTCTAATATAGAGATTGAGCTGCAGATGGAGGCGCAGATTGCGGTCAACCAGTTTAATGATATTCTGATTGAGGCAATCTGGTATGATACGCAGCAGAAGGCGGACGGTACGATGGACAAGCTGACGGTCATGACCGCAGAGGCAGTGTATACGTTCCGGGTGGATACGACGAAGCATCAGCTGATGTTTTCGGTGAATGGAGCCGAGGAGGCATTGTTAGCGAAGTATTGTGAAAGTGTGCAAATTACACCGGGGTCAAAGCCTGCCGAAACGAACAAGCAGATTGTTTCGGTGGTAATCAATTTTTTGAATTCCGGAAAAACATATACCACAACAAGCTGTATCAGCTTGAGAAATGAATGATTGAAGGAGGGAGGAAAGTAAAATGTATCGAAGGAAACAGAAATTGCAGAGTGCGGTAATCGCAGTTTTGCTGGTGTTTGCAGTAGCTTTTGTGCCGGTATTTGCGGCGATTGTAAAGGATATGATTACGGCAGAGGCCGGTGTGATGGATGAGCTGCAGGAAGAGGAAGTAGCGGTTCCGGTACATAATGTGAGCAAGAATCACAATAAGGACTTGGGTTCTGCTGCCAATCCGTTTATCGTGCTGGAGATTGTGCCGTTTGAGGCGTATGCGGAAATCGGTTATCTGATTGAGGGCTGTGAGCCGATTGATTTTGAGAAGGCGAAGTATGTCGGTTCCCTGACCAATGCCAACAATTTGCTGGCAGATGTGAACAGCATCATCGGCGGAACTCCGTTTTCTGTAAAAGAAATCAAAAAGCATGTTGACTATTATCGCAACGACAATACGGTAGCAGGCGAAGACTATCCGGAGGGTTATCTGGACAGCTCGGTGGCAGAGAACTGTTACGGTTATTTTGAGAAGGTAACGGACGGAAGCGGAAAGTTCAATATCTCGGGCAATATTGATGATATGAGCCTGACGGTGCAGTATTGCGGCAGTGGCGGCAGCTACAATTTCGTAATCGAGGCAGTTAAGACGGCGACTGCAGAGACGGCAGAAAAGGATTATCCGGAGGTATCTGAGGAATACTTAGAGCAGTTTGGTGCGACCAGAATGCAGGCAGGCGCTAAGAGCATCACGGTGTCAACGGCGTTGTCGGAGCATTGGAGCGGCGGCAAGCTGTATGCGTATTTTGACGGTGTGTACGGATGCTTTGAGTCGGCAAACGGAGCGGAGGCGCTGTATCAGATTAGCGGTTCGGCAGGCAATAAGGATTTGACCTTTGCTTACTGCGGCGGCAACGGAAATTATCGCTTTGTCGAGAAAGAGACCAATCCGGAGCAGCCTTATGATAATTTTGACGGTCTGGTGGAGCGGACGATTTATCGTGTTGCAGACGGTGCCAGCTTGAACATCAAGATAGCAAACAATAGTCCGGAGCCGTGGAGCAAGATTTATGCAGAGTACAACGGAGCCTATGGTTATTTCTCGCCGGACTACAGCGGAAACGGAACGGTGCAGTTCCCGGGCACGCTGACGGTCAACGGCTGGACACGTGCAGAGGACAGCAATGAGCAGAAGTACAGCTTTACGGAGAGCGCAGAGGCAGTGCCGTATTTCAACGGAGAAAAGACGCTGTTCAATGCGACGCTTTCGTATCAGCTCTGTGTAGCCAATGCGACGCTGAATTATACGAAGAATGATGCTCCGATGCAGGATACGATTCAGATTTCGTATGCGAACAGCACGAGCAGTCAGATTTATGCAGTAGTTCATTATTACGCAGCACTGGAATATCATTATGACAATGCGAATTATTTCCTGAAAAATTGTCTGATGATTCCGGAGGAAGAGATTGAAGATTATCACATTCAGGTCATTACCGTGACGCCGGAAACACTGGATGCCAATCAGGGTCTGATTGCAGCGGCGGATTATATTAATATTACGGATGCGCCGCATGTTATGAATATGCCGAAGGTATGGAGCCAGTATTACAGAGAAAGTCTGTTTTCGCCGTCGGCAGCGGATTTGGCAGAGGCAGCAGCATACGGCAGTGCAGGTTCGGTAAAACGCTCTTATCTGGAGCATGACTTGTCGTGGGCAGTGACGCTGAAGCTGTTGGCAAAGATTTCGACGGACGACGGAAGCATTCCGTATGCGCCAATGTCGATTGCAGTTACCTGTTATCAGGGACTGTTTGGTCCGGACCCATATTCGAAAGTAATTCCGACGTTCCGTGAGTATTCGGATGGTTGTGTGAGCAATTACGGCGGCACCGGAACGATTAATAATTTTGCCAAGCTGTATATGATGCTGACGACATTTGAGGCAGAGGACGATGTCGAGAGCGGATATTTTTACAAGAATTACATCGAGACCGGACTGGTCAAGGAAACGACGGTAACCTTAAACGGCAAGACCGTAACCACCGGTTATTTTGACAGCTTTATACAGGAGTATGGTGACACAGAAGAGGTTCGTACTGCAGCATTGTACTGGAATCCGTACACCTTCTTAAAGATTGAGGAGCACGACATCAGCGAGGTAGAGAATCATACGCATGAAACCGGAGAAGACCCGGCAAAGCTTTACGAAGAAAGCAATATGATTGATATTAACGGTGGTGAGATAAACAGCTCCGTTCGTAACAATGTGTTTACCTACAATAGCGATTGCTCGTTAACGCAGCATGTTATTGACGAAACCTTTGGCTTTGAAGAGGGTGATTATCATGAGGAGCCGTTCTCAATTATCGAATTCAGCGAAAGAGATCAGCTGGCACCGGTGGATATTATTTATTATCTGCTCAATCAGGGACGCAATTCGCTGAGTATGTACATCAATGGCTCGAATAAGAATCAGATTTGGGCGAATGTTGATTATGATTCCGAGGCACCGGAGACTGCCATTGCCGGTGAGATTATCAACAAGGACGGCAAGCTTTACGGCAGAGTACATTTCAATGTTGCACTGACCTCGAATAAGCCGGTGGCAAATTCGCAGATAGCTATTACGATTTACCGCGATGAGTCCTATGACGACCCGGCCACCGAGGAAAGAGAAGATTGGATTACGATTACTGAGGCATATACAGAGGATGATGTACTGGAACGAATCCAGCTGTACAAGGAGTGCTATTGGGATATTCCGCTGGAGTTGCTTGACCATAGCAATACCGAGGATTTGAAATTCTCGATGAAGATTTACTATCGTTACAAGGGCGCCGGAGATAAGGGAGATACCGAATCCTACAGCATGCAGAAGAGTCTGCATGAGTACAAGCTGGATGCGGACGGAAATGCAGTAAAGGATAACCGTCGTGTACTGACCTTTGTACGTCGGGCATTGTTTGATTTAGAGTAAAGGAATAAAAAAAGAGTTTGTTTTCGCAAACTCTTTTTTTATTCCTGAAAAACCGGGGCAAGGCGGCTTACAAAATAGAATTGACAAAGAAAATGCAAGGCAATATAATGAAGTAAACGTTATGTAACTAAGTTACGAAAAGAAAAAGAGGTATTGTGTTATGCCGCCGAAAGCAAAGTATACGAGGGAAGAGATTATTCAAAAGGCGTTTGAAATCGCGCGGGAACGAGGGATTGACGCGGTGGTTGCGAGGGAGCTTGGCAAGGCACTCGGAACTTCTTCGTCACCGATTTTTACTGCGTTTAAGAATATGGAGGAGGTTCAGCAGGAGGTCAGAAGGCTTGCGTTGAAGGAATTTGAGGCTTATGTCCGCGATGCGCTGAATTACACTCCGGCATTCAAATACGTCGGATTAAAGATGATTGAATTTGCGATGCGGGAGCCGAAGCTTTTTCAGCTTGTATATATGCGGGAGCATGATGGGAATCAGACCTATTCCATGCTGATGAATGAGCTTGGAGATACCGTAAGGGTATGTATTGAAATTATGCAACGGGATTATGCGCTGAGCTATCCGGAAGCGGAGCTGTTGTTTCGGCAGGTCTGGCTTCATACCTTTGGAATCTGTGTGTTGGTGGCAGGAAAGGTATGCCGCATCACACCGGAGGAGATTTCGGAGATGCTGAGCATGGAATTCAAGGGAGCATTGATGCTGTTAAAGTCCGGAACCTTCCGTGTTGAGCCGGTAAATCGGATAAATGCTGCTGCGGACGAAGCGGCAGAATAGGTTCAAAAAGCGAGGAGGGAGTGTGTAAATGCTGAAAAGCAAGATTCTGATAGAAAACGAAAAGCAGGCGAATCAAATCGTAGCAAAGGTGATGGGAATTACCTTTTTGATTTTTACATTCATTTACCTGCTTAATGTATGGGACATCTTTGAGGTGCGGGATTCCATTATGACACCTGCGTATGTGCTGAGCAGCTGTCTGCTGTTACTGCCGCTGGTGCTTACTTATTTGCTAAAAAAGGAAGCGGGGTATGTAAAATATATCAATGTAATCGCGGCGGTACTGTTTGTGATGTTGATAAGTATTACACTTACCTATCATGTGGTCGTGATTTATGTATATCCGATTGCGATAGCCAGCCTTTATTTTTCGAAAAAGCTGAATATCATAGCAACAGGACTTACCGTAGTCGCCGTTTCCATCGGGCAGATAGCAGCCTTTTACATGGATACGCTGCAGGATGATAATTTTACGGAATTGTATGATACGATTATTTTCGGAGTGATTCCGCGTGCTTTGGTGCTGACGGCGGTTGCAGTTATTTTTACGATGCTCTGTTCCAGAACGGTAGTGTTATTGCAGAAGCTGACGAAATCCTCGGAGGAGCTGTCACTTTATCATGGCGAGATGGTTATGGGCTTTGCTACCTTGGTAGAAAATAAGGATGGCAGTACCGGAGGACATATCAAACGAAGCACCACCTATGTGAAGCTGTTGGCAGAAGAACTGAAGCGGCGGGGGTATTATCCGGAGGTTCTGACCGAGGAGTACATGAAGAATCTATGCATGGCGGCGCCGATGCACGATATAGGCAAAATCTCCGTACCGGATGTGATTTTGCAGAAGCCGGGAAGGCTGACTGCCGAGGAATTTGATACTATGAAGCAGCACACCGTGAGCGGCGGTAAGATTATTATGGAGACCTTCGGGCATCTGGGAAACGAGCAGTATGCGCAGCTGGCGTATGAGGTGGCACGTTATCATCATGAAAAGTGGAATGGAAAGGGATATCCGGAGGGGCTGAAACGAAAGGAAATTCCGCTGTGTGCGCGAATTATGGCGATAGCGGATGTCTTTGATGCAGTGTCCGAAAAACGCTGCTACCGGGATGCAATGCCGTTAGAAAAGTGCTTCGAGATTATTTTAGAGGGCAGCGGACAGGACTTTGACCCGGTTTTGGCAGAGATTTTTCTGGATATGAAGGAGCAGGTTACCAAGGTACATCAGGAAATGAATAGTTAGTAAAGTAAGACAAATTACAATAAAGAACTACAAAAGGAGGACACCTATATGGGAGCAAAGAGTGGAATTTTAGTGGAAAATGAAAAGCAGGCCAACAGAATTGTGGCAAAGGTTATGAGGGTTACCTTTTTAATCTTTACGCTGATTTACATTCTGAATGTGGTCGGAGTATTCGTGGTGGATTCGTTGATTATGACCATTGCGTACATTGGTGGCAGTGCGCTGCTGCTGTTGCCGACGTTGTTGGTAAACATATTAAAGAAAGAGCAGAGCTATATCAAGTATCTGAACGTGATTGCGGCAACGGTTTTTGTAACGTTGCTCAGTATCACACTTACGTTTCATGTAGTGGTTATTTATGTGTATCCAATCGCGATTGCCAGCCTTTATTTTTCGAAGCGTCTGAATATTATGGCTACGGCGCTGACGGTAGTCGGTGTTTCGATTGGACAGTTACTGGCATTTCATCTGCAGACTCTGCAGGATGACAATTTTACGGAGCTTAAGGGCGTTATTATCTTTGGTGTGATTCCGCGTGCGTTGATTTTGGTAGCGGTAGCAGCGATTTTTACCATGCTTTGCAGCCGTACCGCTCTGATGCTTTCGAATCTGATGGGTGCAGAGGAGCAAAAAGAAATGTTAGACCGTATGACCAAGATGCAGGAGAATGCAGCGAATACCTCTGAGACCTTATACGGTATGGTAACGGAGCTTTCCGGTATTACCGACGGCTCGATTCAGGCAAATCAGCGTATTGCAGAGGAGACGGAGAATTTGCTTACAGGCTCGACCGAAAATACAACTGCGGTGGAAAATGCAGACCGGAGAATGCAGGATATTACCGACCAGTTGGCGGGACTGAGCAGCATGAATCATAAGACAGCACAGCTTACAGACGAAATCGGCAGAAATACCGAAGAAAACCAGAAGCGTATGGACGATGCGACGGTAAGCATGGAGCAGATACATAATAGTACCAATGAGTGTAAGGAAATCATCGGTAAGTTGGGCGAGGAATCCAAGGAAATTATCGGTATTGTGCAGACGATTACCAATATTTCCAGCAAGACCAATATTCTGGCGCTGAATGCATCAATTGAGGCTGCGAGAGCAGGTGAGCAGGGCAGAGGCTTCTCGGTAGTAGCCGAAGAAATCCAGAAGCTGTCCGAGCAGACCAAGACGGCAGTAGAGAGCATCGGCAGCATTGTGCGTGATGTAGTAAAGAATACGGAGTCTGCGGTAGAAGCAATGGAAAAGAATGTTGTTTTTACGCAGAATGGTATGGAGAGTATTCAGAAAGCGAATGAATCCTCAGCAATTATCACTGCCTCCAACGGTGAGCTGGTACAGCAGATTCATGAGATTGATAAGGCTGCAGAGGTCATCCGAATGAGAAGTGATGAGGTTGCGGACAGTATGAAAAAAATCAGCCACAATACCCAGAAGAACTGCAATGCAGTGGAGCAGGTATCCGCAGCAACGCAGGAGAACAGTGCGGGAACCGCAGGACTTGCTGATATCGTAGAGCAGATTAAGGTGCTTTCGGAGCGGTTAAATCAGGTGGTTCAGGGATAAAGGGAATTGTGGAAATCAGGCGGATATGGTATACTGTATGCAATATGAAGGGCTATGGGAAAGCAACGAAGAGGTTGAATGAATCCGGTAGACAAAGCAATCTGAGAAGGAGGAAGTACAGTATGGAAAAGATACGCCTGGGTCGTACAGGTCTGATGGTAAGTAAAAACGGTTTTGGAGCATTACCGATACAGCGTGTGAGCATGGAGGATGCCTGTCGCATTCTGCGTAAGGCATATGAGGGTGGCATCAATTATTTTGATACTGCACGATTTTATACCGACAGTGAGGAAAAGCTTGGAATGGCTTTGCACGATGTCCGGGAGAAGATTATTATTTCAACCAAGACTATGACTACCACTGTAGAAGGATTTTGGGAGCAGTTGAACACCAGCCTGTCGCTATTGCAGACAGATTATATTGATATTTATCAGTTCCACAATCCGGCATTTTGTCCGAAGCCGGGAGATGGTACGGGGCTTTATGAGGCAATGCTGGAAGCGAAAGAAAAAGGAATGATTCGCTACATCGGTATTACCAACCATCGACTTTCGGTGGCAGAGGAGGCAATCAAGTCCGGCTTATATGATACCTTACAGTTTCCGTTTTCGTACCTTGCCAGTGAAAAGGAAGAGGCGCTGGTACGAATGTGTGAGGAGCAGGATATGGGATTTATCTGTATGAAGGCACTGGCCGGCGGCTTGATTACACGTTCGGACGTTGCTTATGCGTATCTTGCACAATATCCGGTTGCACCAATCTGGGGCATCCAAAAGGAGAGTGAATTGGATGAATTTCTTTCCTATCAGGAGAATCCGCCGGTATTGGACGAGGAGCGGAAAGCGTACATAGCAAAAGAGAAAGAAGAGCTGGCTGGCGAATTTTGTCGCGGCTGCGGATACTGTATGCCATGTCCGGCAGGAATCGAGATTAATACCTGTGCTCGCATGTCGTTATTATTGCGTCGTTCACCGGCAGCAGGACACCTTACGGCAGAAGGACAGGCGATGATGAAGAAAATCGAGGGCTGTCTAAACTGCGGTAAATGTAAATCAAAATGTCCATACGGTTTGGACACACCGACGCTGTTGCGAAAAAATTATGAGGATTATAAGACCTTTTTGTAATGAGGAACGCAGGAATGGAGCAAATCAAAATTTATCTTTGTGATGATGAGCCGAAAATACTTGCAGAATTGTCGGAACAGGTGCGTGCATGTGTGCCGGATGCGCTGATAAAGGGCTTTATCTCCGGCAGAGAGCTGATTGCGGCATTACAGACAGAGCCCTGTGATATTTTGTTGTTAGATATCGATATGCCTGACATGAGCGGGATGGAGATTGCAGCATGGCTGATGAAGCTGGAAAAACGACCACTGTTGGTTTTTGTGACCAGTCATGATGAACTGGTGTATGACAGCTTTTGGTATCATCCGTTTGGATTTATCCGAAAGGGCTATTTTAAGCAGGAGATAAAGAAGGTATTGGATGCCTGTATCAAGGAACGAAGCAGCAGTGCGAAATATTTTATGTTTCGAACAGAGGGAAAAGAGCTGCGGCTGCCGCTTAACGAAATCCGGTATTTTGAAGCGGACGGAAACTATTTGAAGGTTTTTGGGACATCGGAGGAATACCGGGTGAGAAGTACGGTAACAGCAGTAGAAAATAGCTTTGGAGACTGCGGGTTCATCCGGATTCACAAGGGCTTTTTGGTTAATCAGTCGGTGGTGCGTGCGATTGGCAGTGATGAGGTGCAGCTGTCCGGGGGTGAAGTGCTGCCGCTTGGAAAAACCTATGCAGAAGAAGCGAAGAAACAGTTTATGAGGTATATGCGGGGATGAGAAAAGGGCGCCAGCTTCGGAAAGAGCACGAAGAATTGAAAGAAAAATATATTGCAGTGTATGGCGCGAAGCAGGAGACGGAATATCGTCTGACCGAGCTAAAGGAAGAAACGGAGCAGTGGCAGCGTCAGGATGGGGAAATCCGAACACTGCATCAGAATGTCCGTCAGCTAAAGCATGATATGAAAAATCACCTGATGGTTATTGCTTCGTATCTGAATGAGGAGAATTACGAGCAGGCAAAGGCGTATACCTCGGAGATTTTGGGAAAGCTCAATGCCATGCACAGCTATGTTGAAACCGGCAATTCACTGCTGAATCATATCATCAACGAGAAGCTTGCATATGCCAGAGCACAGGGAATTTCAATCAAGGCAGAGATTGAAAACCTACAGTTTGAAAAGCTGTCGAGCCTTGACTTTTCTGCATTGCTGACCAATTTGTTAGACAATGCCATTGAGGCATCGGTAAAAGAGGCATCTTCCGGTCGGGAGCTGCATGTAATGATTGTGCGGTGCAGAGGCTACGAGACGATTTGTGTAAAAAACAGGGTTGCAGAATCGGTGTTGGAGAAGAATCCGGCACTGCAATCCGGAAAAAAGGAGAAGGAGAGTCACGGCTTTGGCGTGACCAAAATTAAGACAATAATAGAGCAATGCGGTGGGATGTATGACTTTTATGAAGAGGAAGGCTTCTTCTGTGGAAAGGTGTTTATCCCAATATAACTGCTGTTTATCCCATGCCCCTTGCGTCCGATGGATGCAAGGGGTTACATTATATGTGCGTCTATAAGCTGCGAGTGTGCAAGAGGAGCGAATATGATTAGTTTCGAAAAGGTAAGCAAATTCATATTGTCAGAGGTAAGCATCCATATCCCGGCAGGAGTGACAACGGGTGTGATTGGAGTGACCGGCTCGGGGAAAACGACCCTGTTAAAGCTGGCTTGCGGCTTGCTGCAGCCGGAGCGTGGCAGCGTCTATACGCTGGGGCGGGAGGCAACCATACCATCCGGGCGGCAGACGAAATTGCTGCCCAAGGAACTTGGAGTATTGTTTGCACATCTTCCGCTATTACAGCCGGAGGAAAGCGTGAGAAGCAATTTTCAAAGCAGAGGGTTGATTTATCGAATGCCGAAGGAGAGATTTTGGCGAGAGTATCACAGACTTTCCGAACGATTGGGCTTTGCAGAATTTCAACAGGAGAAGGTGCAGACTTTGTCGCTGGGACAGCGCAGACGTGCGGAGTTAGGAGCAGTTCTGTTGCATCAGCCGAAGCTTCTTTTGCTGGATGAACCGACGGTTGGTTTAGACCAAAATGCCAAGGAGGCATTGCGAAGTCTGTTAGAGGAGCGGGAGGCAGACGGGTTGACGACGGTTATCACGAGTCATGATATGTCCGATATTGCTGCGGTTTGTGGTCGAATCGCGGTATTAAATCAAGGAAGGCTGTATGCTTACGGAAGCCGGGAGCTGCTATTAAAAAAATATGCACCGGTGGATGTGATGCAGCTGACACTGCGCTCGGGTGTACCGAATCTGGAGGATTTGCCGGTAAAGAGCTATGCTGCGGATAATGACAAGTGGATGCTGATTTACGATTCGAATCATATTACCTCGGCAGAAATCCTGCGCACAATCCTGACGACCTGCTCCGTGCAGGAGGTCAGCATACACAAGCCGGATTTGGAGGATGTGCTTATGCGAATTGAGCAGGAAAAGACCGAAGTGACAGAGGAGCAAGGCAAAACGTAAGAATATCAGGAGGTGGGTATGGAACAATTCATTGAAGTAAAACATGTGAGTAAATCTTTTAAAATCAGCAAACGTGCCAAGGGAATCCCGGGAACGATTGCGAATCTGTTGGTACCAAAATATGAGAAAAAGCAAGCGGTGCAGGATGTCAGCTTTTCGATTGCACAGGGAGAGATGGTAGGATTTATTGGACCAAACGGAGCCGGAAAGTCCACAACAATTAAGATGCTGTCCGGTATTTTATATCCGGATGCGGGGGAGATTAAGGTCAATGGTTACATCCCTTACAAGCAGCGCAGGGAGTATGTCGGAAGCATCGGCGTAGTGTTCGGACAGAAATCACAGCTGCAGTGGGATTTGCCGGTGATTGACAGCTTTGAACTGCTCAAAGCGATTTACCGAATTCCGGAGGCGACATATCGCAAAAATTTGAATCGTTTTATGGAAATGCTCGACATGGTGGAGTTTATCAATCGCCCGGTGCGTCAGCTTTCACTGGGACAACGGATGCGGGCGGATATCGTAGCAGCACTGCTGCATTCGCCGAAGATTGTATTTTTTGATGAGCCTACCATCGGTGTGGATGTGGTTGGTAAGGAAAAGATTCGCAGCTTTATCCGGGAGCTGAACGCGGAGGATAAGGTGTCGATGATTTTCACCACGCATGATATGCAGGACATTGAAAAGACCTGCAACCGACTGATTATCATTGACAAGGGTGCAAAGATATATGACGGCTCGATTTTTGGAATTCGTGAGAAATACGGAACCACGCGCCAGTTGGACGTGGAATTTAGTGAGAATTATACCGTAGAACCGATTCAGAATGTGGAAGTCAAAGAATTAAATGAGCTGGACGGAAGAAAGAAACGATTTATTTTTGAAAATACACAGGTACAGATTGATGCGCTGATGAACCACCTGCTGCAAAATTACGGCATTCGCGATATCAATGTGTCTGAGCCGGAGATTGAGAGTATTATCGGAAAGATTTATGCGGGGGAGGTGTGCTGATATGCTGACACCATATCTGGCGTTTGCCAAAAAGAGCTTTTTAAACCGAAGCGCTTACCGATTCAATCATTTCATGGGAATTTTGAATACGATTCTACGAATCTTTATTTTCTGGGGCATCTACAAGGCGCTTTATGGCGACAGATCAGAGGTAGACGGAATCACGATGACGATGGTCACGACGAACTTTATCCTGTCGATTTGTCTGGAAGCGGTGTTCTGTGTGAATGATTTTTATCTGCCGGACCGGATAAACAGTGGCAGTATTGCCAACGAGCTGCTTCTGCCAATCAGCTTTCCGGGCAGAATGCTTGCGGACAATTTGGGCAATGCGGTGTTTAAGCTGATTTATCATTTTGTGCCGGCATTGATAGTTTCGGTGCTTATCATGGGGATACAGGCACCGGCAGGTATACCGATGCTTCTGTTGTTTATCCTCAGTGCACTGCTTGGCTACGGTGTGCTGTGGACCATCAGCTTTGCGGTGCAGATGTGCTCCTTTTGGCTGATTAATGTGTGGAGTATTGTTACGATTAAGAATGTGTTTGTAAACGTCTTGTCCGGTTCGATGATTCCGCTTTGGTTCATGCCGGACTGGATGAGCGGTGTGCTGGAGCTTCTGCCGTTTTCCTCGATTTATTTTACTCCGGTGCAGATTTATCTGGGACAGCTATCCTACGGTGAAATTGCCGTCAAATGCGCAATACAGGTGGTTTGGATTGGTGTGATTTATCTGATTGGAACGCTTTTGTGGGAAAAAGGAAAGCGGAAATTGGTAGTACAGGGTGGCTAATGCAGATTTGCGAAACTCGAATTTGGATTGGGAAAATTGCGTAAGTTTAACAAACCATCGCAGGTACGCTTTCGCTGCCATCGGTTCGTAACGGTACATAAGGTGCCAAAAGACAGCACCTAAGTACCGACGGCCTCAAAGCACCTGCTTATGGTGCTTGTTAAACTTGTGCAATTTCTTTGAGTCATTTGTGAGTTTCGCGAGAACTGAAATATAGCTGGTATATATGGAGGAATGCTATGAAGAACGATACGTTACATCTGGCGGGGGTGTATACAAAGACGGTGATGAAGTCTTGGTTTCAATACAAGGTGGACGCGGTATTGCGCTCGCTTGCAGTATTTTTGAGAGAAGCGACCGGAATCATCGTAATCTATTTTACCCTGCTGAAGTTTGATACGCTCAATGGCTGGAACATTTACGAGATGCTGTTTTTGTTCAGCCTGTTGTTTGTGACCTATGGTATTTTGATTATTTTTTTTACCGGGCTGAGGGATTTTGGCGGGACGGTGCGCAGCGGTAATTTCGACCGCTTTATTCTAAGACCGCGCGGATTGTTATTCCAGTTGATTTTTTGCAATGCGGATTGGTTTGCGGCGATTGGACATGGCGGATTGGGGATCGTTCTGTTTGTTATATCGGCGGGAAAGGTTGGCGTGGTCTGGAACGCTGCGACGATTGTCTACTATCTGCTTGCGATAGTTGGCGGTGTGTTGATTCAGGGGGCAATTTTTTTGTTTCTTGCGACCTTGAATATTTACCTGCTGGAGACAAACAGCTTGAAGGAGCTGTTTTACTGGAATATGCGCAAATTTGCAGGCTATCCGATTAGTATTTTTCACAAGAGCATTCAGGTGATTATGATTTATGTGGTGCCGTTTGCCTTTGTTAACTATTTTCCGGCGCAGTATCTGCTTAGAAAATCAGATATGGCACAGTATCCGGATATCTTTATGTATCTGACACCGCTGGTCGGGGGAGGGATGTACCTGTTAGCATATGCCTTCTGGCGGTTCAGCATACGGTATTATAAGAGTTCGGGGAATTAAGATTAAGAGAATCAGAGCGGTTAAAAAATATATGAGTATGCGCGAAAGCCTTGCAAAGGAATGTCCCTTGCAAGGCTTTTTTTCCATCATTCGTTATCGGCGATAACCATTTGTTTTGCATGTTCTAATGCGGCTACGACGCGGTCGCACCAGTTATCAAATGCAGGGTCCTCGATTTGAAGCTCCGGATGTGTGAGCATGTATTCAACAGCAGCACGGATACCTTCTTCTGCGCGTACCACCGGATGAAAATCCGGAACGATTCGCTTTAGTTTCGTGTTGTCAAAGATAACCGAGTTTGATTTGTCACCAATCAGACCGCCGCGAAAATCGTAATTACTTACCGCATCGAGAAATTCGGCGGCAACATAGTATGGCTTTAGCGGAACATTCAGCGCATTTGCGATTGCCTGATAAATCTGATTCCAAGTAAGCGATTCATCCGAGGTGATTTGGAATGCCTCGCCAATCGCATGCGGATTTCCCATCAGACCGACAAAGCCGACAGCAAAATCAGAATTGTGGGTAATGGTCCACAGAGAGGTGCCGTCACCGTGGATAATGACAGGCTTTCCTTCTCGGATACGCTTTACTACCTGCCAGCTGCCGTTGGTACCGTGAACGCCCAATGGTACGGAACGCTCATCGTAGGTATGGCTCGGTCTTACAATTGTTATCGGAAATTGCTCTTCCCGATAGAGCTTCATGAGAAGCTCCTCGCAGGCAATTTTGTTGCGGGAATACTCCCAATAAGGGTTTGCAAGTGTAGTTCCCTCGGTAATCATAGGAGAGGACAGTGGCTTGTGGTATGCAGAAGCGGAGCTGATAAAAATAAACTGCTTTGTTTTTCCTTTAAATAAACGATAGTCCCGTTCCAGTTGTCCCGGAACAAAAGCGATAAAGTCGCAGACTGTATCAAAGCTCATATCCTTGAGCTTTTCGGCTGTGCCTGCTTCGTCGTTGATATCTGCAGTAATAACGTTTACACCGGCAGGAAGCTCAGCACTTCGTGTACCGCGGTTTAAAAGATAGACCTCCCAGCCTCTTTTGGCAAGCAGGCGGGTAATTGCCATGCTGATGGTACCGGTACCACCGATCAGTAATGCTTTCATTGTATTCCTCCATTCTGAATTAGTTTGTCCGCAAGCATCGAAGAAGACGCTTTGACGAGCGTTTTCTGATGCTTCTATTATAGCATTATATCAGGGGAAATGCTATAATAGAGTGAATGAAAATAAGGAATCGGACATATGGGAGGGAACGATGAGGACAGCATTGGATGAACGATTGATAAAAGTAGTGCCAAGTAGGCGACAGGTGGAGTTTCAGTCACTGGAATTTTATGCGTTTGTTCATTTTACGATAAATACCTTTACCGGGCAGGAGTGGGGCGACGGAACGGAGAATCCGGCGATTTTTGACCCGCAGAAGCTGGATGCCGAGCAGTGGGTAACTGCGATAAAGGCAGCCGGGATGCGGGGATTGATTTTGACCTGTAAGCATCATGACGGTTTTTGTTTGTGGCCGAGCCGGTATACGAAGCATACGATAGCGGCAAGTCCGTACCGGAACGGACAGGGGGATATCGTGCGTGAGGTATCGGAGGCGTGCAGAAGGCACGGAATCCGGTTTGGAATATATCTTTCGCCATGGGACCGCCACGAGGAGAGCTATGGTACCGGAGCTGCTTATGATGACTATTTTGTAAATCAGCTGACGGAGCTGTTGACGAACTACGGGGATATTTTCTGCGTATGGCTGGATGGCGCCTGCGGAGAAGGGAAAAACGGCAAAAAGCAGTATTACGATTGGGAACGGTACTATGAAGTAATCCGGCGTTTGCAGCCGGGGGCGTGCATCAATGTATGCGGACCGGATATCCGCTGGTGCGGAAATGAAGCGGGAGATACCAGACCGTCCGAATGGAGTGTGGTACCGCTTAGAACCAAGGACACGGAAAAGATTGCGGCGAAGAGTCAGCAGGAGGACAGTGAACAGTTTCGCCAAAGGAAAATCTGTGCGTGGGATTGGGATTTGGGCAGCAGGGAGATTCTTGCACAGGAAAACGACTTGATTTGGTATCCGGCAGAGGTAAACACCTCGATTCGTCCGGGTTGGTTTTATCATCCCGAGGAGGATGATAAGGTACGCAGTTTGGAGGAGCTGATACATATTTATCAGAATTCGGTGGGAGGCAATGCGACCTTTTTGCTGAATATTCCGCCTACCACAGAGGGCTTGTTTCATGAAAACGATGTGCGGAGATTGCAGGAGCTTGGAGAGTATTTGCAAAAAGCATTTGCCGTAAATCTGCTGGAGCGGGCGACGCTGACCGCGAGTCCGGAAACGGTTATTTGTGCCGAATGGAAGGAACCGGTTGCGATAGGAAATATTGTGTTGAAGGAAAATATTCTGCTGAGCCAGAGAGTGGAGCGGTTTGTGGCAGAGGCGCGAATTCATGGAGAATATGAGAAAATTTACGAGGGAACGGTTATCGGCTATAAGAAAATTATTCCGTTGAAATCAGTTCGTACAGATAGCTTGCGTATTCGGATACTGGATGTGCGGGTAGCCCCGGCGATTTCGTTTTTGGGAGTGTATGAAGCGGTTGAATAAGGACATGAAAATCATTTATAGTAGTAGAAAGAGTATACTTTTTTGAGGAGATGTGGTATGATAAAACGGAGTTTGTCGCAGAGTGAAGATGCCTGCGAAAGGAGAACCGAGGAATAGGGGGAGCCGGATGAAAAAGAAAGTATTATACAGAGTTTTAAGTATCGGGATATTATGTGGAGCCGGTCTTTTGACCGGCTGTGGAAAGGAACCGGCTGATGAGGCGGGGGAGGCATCTGCGCCTTCTGTGACCGAAGCTGCGGTACCGACGGAAGAGATTACGAAGGAGCCGGAGATAACGCCGACAGCAGTACCAACACCTGAAATAATGCCAAGTCTTACACCGACACCAGAACCGGTTGCAACGCCGACAGCAGTACCGACACCAACGAAAATGCCGGAGGATACACAGGCACCAACACCGACAGCGAAACCAAGTCCTATGCCGACCGCTATACCGACGCCGATTGCGGCACAGGTGCATTTGACGGAGGAGCAGGCACAGTTTGCGGAACAGTTGAAGCAGCAGACCGCGGATGAATTGATGTGGATTGTCTGCAAGGATTATGATTTGAATGGCGCCAAAGAAGCCTTTGCAGTTACCGGAAGAGTAGACAAAAGTCCGTTTTTGGGAGATGGCCAGGCAAGTACGGTAGAGGACTGTTATTTTGGAGACGTTTGGTTTTTGACAGAGACTTCGACCGAGTGTCTGTTGGAGGAAGTATACATAGAACCGCTGAGAAGCCTTGCACTATATAGCGGAAAAAGCTTGCAGGTAGTGGAGGTATTGCAGGAGAAAAATACTCGAAGCTATCTGTACAGGGTAGATAAGGCAGAGGTCAACAATCTGCTTCCAGAGCATGTGGCAGGTTTTCAGAAGGCAGAAGATCCGTTTGGGAATCATGCAAACTGGTTTGAGGGCTATGAGTGGGCGTATGACCGGTACAGTGACGGAACCGGTTTTACGCGGAATCCGCACTATTTCTCGTATGGGGAAGAGTTAGAGGAGCAGGCAGGAATCTCGGTAACGAAAGAGCAGCTTTACCGCTGGGAATCCGGACAGCAGATGATAGACGAAATCGAAGCGGCAGGCGGAGTCGTTGGAGCAATCTATTATTTTGCTAATATTGACAGTGTCTGCTATGCAGTTAATTATCAGCTGCCAGTAGAGGGACAGCCGGGCTTGTGGGAGAATTGCCATGTGCTTGCTCAAATTGATGATCAAAATGCAGAATTCGGCGATGATGGTCCGGAGTGGCTGACGAGTGATTTGGAGCATGCGGATTGGGATTATACCTTGGCAGAATGCGGACGACCGGGAACATATAGTCCGGTGCTGTGTCCGGCGTATGCGCAATATCCGAATTATATTCCGGATACGGAGTATTCGTATTTTTGGGATTATCAGCTTTATGGAAAGCCAACGAATGATAGCTTAAAGGTAAAAACCGCCGATGGAACACTGGTCTTTGATGGTGGAGATATTGCTACGGTCAGTGAAACAAATTTGCTCTTTACCTTCAATGAAGTATTTTTAGAGGAAGCAAAGCAAAGATATCAGGAGCTGGGAGCAAAGGCAGGAGAGAATGAAGTTCAGCGGATGCTTGGCTTGTCGAGTGAGGTTACTTCGCTGCAGCTTTGGTATAAGGATGAATGTCTGATGGAAGCGCCGATTCTGGACTATATGGGTGAGGCGAATAGCGGAATTACGGTACAGAGTATGTCAAACGAAGACCTGCCGACCACTAATTATGAGGGAAAGCTGGTCTGGATGCTGGATGAAAATCAGCTGGCTGCCGAAGAAACGGTACACGCCTTTGCAAGGATAAAGAATAAGCTGGACGAGACTGACTGCGAAGAAAGTCCGGGAATCGGTAAGCTGCATCTGACCGAGCAGGAATATTTGGTGGATTTGAATGGGGACGGAGTCAAGGAAACGATTTTTGTCGGTGGCAGAAAGTTTCTGGTCAACGCTGTGGATTATTTTGCGCTGATGGAGGATGTCTGGAATGATAACATGGAGAAATGCTATTATACTCTCTTGGATTTGGACGAATCGGATGGTATGATTGAGATTGTTCTCTGTGCGTATGGACCAAGTGCTGATGAATGGGCGAAGGTCTTTTGGTATGACGGACGCAATCTGCAGGTAGCAGGTGCATTGCCGGGTTCGGCAGGCTTGTGGTCGGACGAAGAATGGATAGGAGACGGCAACGGCAGGGTGTCTGTGATTTGCGGACTGGATATCCTGCAGACCTGGTCGGCAAGGAAGACCTATGAGCTGACGGCAGAGCATAGGCTAGAGTTGGCAGAGGCAGAAGAATATGCAGTCTTGCACTGGAGTAATGAACTGCCGGAGTACCAGCTGTTACAGGCAATCCGTCTGTACGAGACGCGGGATGCGAAGGGAAGCTATCAGGTGCTGCAGCCGCAAACCATCCGGCTGTTGGCAACGGACGAGGAGCATTTTGTGCTAGTAGAGGCAGAGGATGGCAACCGGGGCTATATGTATATTGAGAATTATGATGACATTCAGCTGGAGGATGGCAGTACGGCAGAAAACGGTTATGAGGTAATTGAGGGCTTGCATTATGCAGGTTAACGAGGCTATTTGCAGGGAGTAGAAGCATTTAGATGCAGATTTGCAGAAGTGGAAGAGGTTATGGCAAATATTTTAGATTATCTCCGGTGGCGGGGGGATTTGACACTGGAGCAGGCAGATTTTAACGAGGTGGACAGCCTGATTTTATCCGAGCTTTCTTATCTGAATTTTTCCGGGATTGCCGAAGGTGAGGAAGGAATTTCGATACGGGATGCGACGGAGGCATATTTTCAGAGTGGCAGACAAAGTCTCAGAAACACCGGAGATTTGTATAACGAAAATTATTTCGAGCTGTTGCAGCGCATGGCGGAAAGCAGGCGTTTTGCAGATATGAGGCTGCGAGGCTATGTGCAAAAATTTGATACGGAAATCGGAATGCAGTTTTCTGCGGTTACGGTAGAAATCGGGCGCAAGAAATTGTATGTGGCATTTCGTGGGACGGATGATACCTTGCTTGGCTGGAAGGAAGATTTTATGATGAGTGCCCTGACGGTAGTGCCGTCGCAACAGGAAGCCGTGCAGTATCTAAAGCAGGCAGCAGAGTATTATCCGGGGTATCGCATTTTGACCGGAGGACATTCGAAGGGCGGCAATCTGGCAGTTTATGCGTCGCTGCATGCCGGAAAGCGTGTACAGAAGCGGATTTGGGCGGTTTATAATCATGACGGTCCGGGCTTTCGGGATTCGGTCGTTGAGACACCGGAATATCAGAATATTGCAGCGTGTATTCAAACCATGGTGCCGGAAACCTCCGTGGTAGGAATGCTACTGGAGCATGAGGAGCATTACAGTGTGGTCAAAAGCAGCAATAAGGGCTTTACACAGCATGACGGCTTTAGCTGGGAGGTGTGCGGACCGGAGTTTGTGCATCTGAGCAGTGTGAGCAGAGAGAGTAAAATTGCGGATATGGCGATCAGACAGGTGTTTGCGGAGCTGTCACTGGAACAGCGCCTGCAGCTGACCAATGCATTATTTGATACACTGGGGGCGAAAAACAGCCGAACTCTGACGGATATCCGTGAAGGGAAAAAAGGAATCAAAGAAATATTAAGGGCATATGACGGTTTGGATAAGGATGCCAGAAAAATTTTGCAGACTGTATTGTCAAAGATTGTTACCGAGAGTATTCGGGGGTACAAGGTAACGAAGGAAGCAGCAGAGCAGCAGGCGGAGGAGGAAGCAACTCCTTCGAAACGAAGCAGAAACAGAAAAGAATAAAGGGAGAAGGTTAAAAAAAAGGAGGACAAAGCAATGCCAAATCCATATTTACCATTGTGGGAGTATATTCCGGACGGAGAGCCGAGAGTGTTCGGAGAAAGAGTGTACGTGTATGGCTCGCATGACCGCGTAGCCTCAGACAGATTTTGTGATTTCAAATTGAAAGTGTGGTCTGCATCGATTCATGATTTGAATCATTGGACCTGTCACGGAGATATTTTTCATACGAGAGACGACAGGGATCACAAATCGGATACCGCAGAGTGGACCGATTGTGAGCTGTATGCACCGGATGTTATCGAGAAGGACGGAAAGTATTATCTGTATGCGTATATTATTGATGCAAAGGGCTGTGTCGCAGTCAGTGACCGCCCGGAGGGGCCGTTTAAGCTGTTGTCCCGTTATAAGTATGACGTGCCGGCAGGCAGTGCGGGCGAGAACGGTTGGTTTATCGACCCGGGTGTATTGGTGGATGATGACGGCAGAGTATATGTATACTGTGGTTTTGAAAAATCCTATATGATAGAGGTAAATCCGGACAATATGTACGAAATGATTCCGGGCAGCTATCGTGAGGATTTTATACCGACAGAGGAGCCGTTCTGCTTTTTTGAAGCATGCTCACCAAGAAAAATCGGAGATACTTATTATATGATTTATTCGCCGAGAAAGGGCAGCAGACTGGTATATGCGACCAGCAAGTCGCCGACCGGACCGTTTGAATACCGCGGCATTATCGTCGATAATGGTCAGGATTATCCGGCAGGAAATGACCATGGCTCGATTATGAAAATCAAAGACCAGTGGTATATTTTCTACCATCGTATGACGAACGGTACGATTATGTCCAGACGTGCCTGTGTGGAGAAGATTGAGATATTACCGGATGGTACGATTCCGCAGGTCGAGATGACCTCGCTTGGTTTTCAGGATTCGTTGTCACCGTATGAGCAGACACCGGCGGAGCTGGCATGTGTACTGAAGGGCGGCTGTATGGTAACGGAGCGTAACGCATTTATGCGCCCGATTACACAGATTATGGACGGTGCCGTAATCGGCTATAAATATTTTGATTTCGGAGAGGACTATGCCGGCAATACAATGAAGTTTGCAGCCCGCGTTCGCGGTAATGGCTGTAAGGCAGAGCTTCACATCCATCTGGATGCAGAAGATGGAGAAGAAATCGGCTGCTGTGAAATCGGAACCGATGATGGTATGTATACAGCCATTACGAAGCACGTAACCGGTCGTCATGCTCTTTACTTCAAGGTGAAATCACCGTTTGGCGGCTGGTTTAAGAATATGGCAGATGGCAGACACCTGTTTGAGTTTGAAGAATTTGTATTCCTGAAATAATCATCGTGCTGCCTTGGCGAGCGTTTGCTCAATGACCTCGAGCAGAAACAGCTGCGTGTATTTCTGGGTGTCAGAGATTACGACGGAATCCAAAGCGACATCATTGGTCAGCTGGGATGCCAGACTCTCAAGAGCAGGCTCGATTAAAGGATACATCGTGGTGACGGATTCTTCCAAATTAACCAGACGAATGGAGTTGATATGATTGGTATCTACGACAACTTCCAAATTCAGAATGGTATCATTGAGTGCAATGGCACTGGTATAAACACCGGCACGATAGACTGCCTCCGGCTGATAAGCGGCAGGTTTGGCAGAGGCCGGTGTGGCAGGATTGTCTTTGGTTCCGTGCGTCATAAAAAAGGCAAACAGTAACAGGAGGACAACTGCCAGCAAGGCAATAACGATTTGGTTTTTTCTCAGAACGACAATATGTGTATTTCCCATAATAACCTCACAAGATGTTTTGTAGTTTCAGTATATGAGAAAAGCAGATAGGTTATGCTAAAAGAAAGGAATTGGTATGGAGGTAGTATGTTAATAAAAAAAGCTGGGTTAAAGGCGGTATTTCTTTTTCCGGAGGTACAGGCAGTACAGGAAAAGCTTCATATCGTTATAAGAGGAAAAAATCTGGTTTTGCCGGAATACCGTAAGGGGTATTTGCAGAGCCAATCCGATGAGGTCATCCAGAAAACGAGCAAAGAGCATCTGACGACCAAATGGTTTGCGGTGGATGCAGCAGAGCGTTATCTGGTGATGAGCGGAGACGCGTATAATCGGGCGGTCTGGCAGTTTGCTACGGCGGACGGGCAGATTTATAATGAAATTCCGACCGAGAAAAAATATCGCTTAAAGGCAAGCAAGCTGTTCGGAAGAACCTTTCCGCGTGTAGAGATTCCGGCAGATGCAGTAAAAGCAAGAGTCTTTTTTGTGAGAAAAACCGATGAGGAAACACTGGCGCTTGGCAATCGTTTGCAGATTGAATATGGTTTGCTTCCGACCAAATATGAGTCATACCGGGAAGAAAAGCTGGTAACGAAGCGGATGAAGGGAGAGGCATGTCCGGTATTCTTTTACTGGGATGGCTTCTGGTATCAGAGCGCATTGCAGACGGTTGAAAAGGAGCAGCTTCAGGGCGCTTCATTACAGACTGCGCAGGAGCTGGTACAGACATTGCTTGACAGCAGAAAGACCAAATGTCTGCACAAAGGACGAATGCCGTTAGAAGTAGGACAATCGGTTTATCTGGAGCAGATTGCAAAGGGCGTGCCGGTCAAGCCGGTTGCAGCAGAAGAACTGGCACAATATGAAGAAATAGAGAAGGCAGGGCGGATTCGTACCGGCAGATATGGTGTCCGTCATAAGCTGAAGGAATCGGTTCCGGTCTATGAGCGTATTTATGATGCAAAGGGACTGCATTTTAATTTCAAGCATGGGGAGGCGTGGGCGACTCCTTATGAAAACGATTTTGACCGCATTTTTCCATGGTGTGATATGCGCCGCTGTGCGGTTTCCTTTGAGAACGGAAGCCGGAAGGTGATTTATGAGGGAGAGCCGGGGTACAAGGCAGACGGCAGTGTCGGTGATGTGATGGTAGAGATACCAAAGCATTATGTTCGCCGAGTGGTAGAAAACGGTTATGAGGAAATCGCGATTTCTGCAGAACCGGCAGAGGGCTTTGAGATTGACCCATCGTTCGTAACACAGGACGGAGTGCAGGATTACCTGTATGTCGGTGCGTATTTTGCCTCCAAGAAGGGAGATGCGCTGCGCAGCAGAAAGGGCGCGCAAATCAGTCTTTATCACAGCGGAGCGAAGTTCTTGCAGATGGCGGAGGCCAATGCAGGCTTTGAAGCCTGTGATTTGTTTGCGGTGCTGACAATACAGCGGTTGTTTGTAATCGAGAGTGCATTGATTGATGTGCAGGCCGCCATGGAAGGCAATGTGTACATGCCGTATCTGATTAAGGATAAGATGTCCACTTATTATTCGCTGACCGATGCGGAGGCAACAAATACCATTCATCTGACGAAAAATTCGATTTCGGACCGGTACTGGGTCGGTGACGTGGTAGCGGTAATGAATACCTGGAAGGACCTCGTGAATCCGGAATATGCCAATAAAAGACGTAAGGTAAAGGAGCGGGTGATTAACGCAGATAAGACCGTGGACATTACCTTTTCGGGAAAGCCGGTCAATCTAAAGGCGCACGAAACCGGTATGGCAACACTGCCGCCGCTTGCGGGTGCCGCGGACGGACAGAGCTATGCCATCGGAACGAAGCGAGATATTTTCTTGCAAAAGGGACATGCGGCATTTTGTTATCGAGGAATAGAGAATGCATGGGGCGGTGTGTGGATTGTATTGTCACATTGCAGTGTAAAGGATTCTAAATTGACGGTAGAATATCCGGATGGCCGGGTAGCGACGATGGCATATGAGCTGCCGGTGCAGAATGTCGAGCTGACCAGCAAGCAGTTTGGTGACCCGGGCAGAATGTGTGTCCGTGAATTGGGCTACGACCCGGAGCATCCGTTGGTAGCGCTTCCGTCAGAAATCGGAAACGGAGCAAGCACCTGCAGCTATTATTGTGATGCATGGTACAATCAGGCAGCACCGGATACGAAATATATCGTGACCTATGGCGGAGCATGGGACAATATGGGCTATGCAGGAATTTTTGCTTTTCGTGCATCCTTCAAGGAAAATCAGAAGATTGTATTCAACGGGGTGCGGAACATGACGCGCTTACAGCACTTAAAGGAAAAATGATAGACAGAACTTGTTGAAATGTCTGTAAATAACACAAATAGCAAAAAATAAGAAGAAAATTCACAAAAAGCTTATTGAAATTCAGTAAAAACGCTGATATAATATATTTACTCAGAATAAGATAAGCATAGAAAGGGCAAACCTGTCGAAAGGCAGGGACGCAAAGCTATAGGGCCTATGAAGTGGCAGCCAGTTGTCAGGGATTTTCGAAAATAAGAGACAGGCTGGCGATATGCCGGGCTGTCTCTTTTTATATGTTTTGGAATAGGAGGATTGGGATGGGTTTAGTATTTACAAATGATATGTGTACGGGTTGTAACAAGTGTATCAGAGAATGTCCGGTGATTGTGTCGAATGTGGCAGTGAATGCCGGAAAGGTAATGGTAGATGCCGAGAAATGCATTGCCTGCGGTGCCTGCTTTGATGCCTGCGCGCATGGTGCAAGAGAGTACAATGATGATACCAAAGCATTTTTTGATGATTTGGCAGCAGGAAAGAAGATATCGGTTATCATTGCACCGGCGTTTCTTGCGAATTATCCGAAGGAATATAAGCGGATTCTTGGGTATCTGAAATCCAAGGGAGTGAATCATATTTACAGTGTTTCCTATGGTGCAGATATTACAACATGGGCATATTTAAAGTACATTACAGAGAATAATTTTGTGGGCGGTATTTCCCAGCCGTGTCCGGCGATTGTGAATTATGTGGAAAAGTACATACCGGAGCTGCTGAATCGGATGATGCCGATTCATAGTCCGATGATGTGTATGGCGATTTATGTAAAGAAGTATTTGAAGATTACGGATGATTTGGTATTCTTAAGTCCTTGTATTGCAAAGAAGAAGGAGATTGACGACCCGAACTGCGGCGGCTATGTGAAGTACAATGTGACCTTCCGTCATTTGATGCGGGAGATTGCAGGAAAGTACGAGCGTTGTGAGGAGTACAACGATGAGCTGGAATACGGTATGGGTGCACTGTATCCGATGCCGGGCGGCTTAAGGGAGAATGTAGAGCATTTCCTTGGCAAGAGTCAGGTGGTGCGTCAGGTCGAGGGCGAGAAGGAAGCATATCACTATCTGGAGGAGTATCTGGAGCGAATCCATCAGAAGAAGGATTTGCCGTTTATGGTGGATATCTTGAATTGCAGTAAAGGCTGTATCTACGGAACGGCAACCGAGCCGGAGCGCAATACCGATGATGTTATGCTGACACTGAGCAGGATGAGGGAAAACAGTAAGGCGGCTGCAAAGAAAGCAAAGAAGATAAAGAGTCCGTGGGCAGCGGAACTGTCCTATGAAGAACGGTTGAAGAATCTGATGGAAGCGTTCAAGGCTTTGAAACTGGACGATTTTGTGCGTCGTTATACGAATAAGAAGATTGTGATTCAGAAGCCGTCGCAGCGTGAGTTGGAGGATATTTTTCAGGATATGTACAAATTGAATCATGCGAGCCGGACGATGAACTGTGAGGCATGCGGTTATCGCAGCTGCGAGGAAATGGCGACTGCAATTTACAATGGTGTAAATGTAAAGGAGAATTGTATCCACTACATAAAGACGTTGGCGGAGCAGGAGAAGAACGAAGTTCTGGAAATGCGTCAGGAGGAGCTTGCAAAGCAGGAGCGACATAATGCACTGCTGAATGAGATAATTGTTGAGTTTAAGGCAATGAGTGAAGCAGTAACAGAGCTCGGAAGCGCAAACGAGGCTTCTGCGAGTGAGGTTACGGCAGTGGCACAGAACGTCAGAGAAATTTCTGAATTTTGCCGGAGTCTGCGCGAATCGCTGGCCGTTATCACGAACTTTATTGAATTATATCAGTCAACGAATACGGATATTTCAGCAATTGCCGGTCGTACCAATCTGCTTTCACTGAATGCTTCCATTGAGGCTGCCAGAGCAGGTGAGCTGGGACGCGGCTTCTCGGTAGTAGCGGAGGAAATCCGAAATCTTTCGAATGCAACCAAGGCTTTGATTGTGGAAAACAGCAAAGAGGCAGAGGAAAACATTCCGAAGATGTATGCAAGCATTGATTCCATCAAGGATCTGATTGTAAATGTGGAGACGGTAGCAGAACAGATTGCGACGATTGCAGCAAGTACGGAGGAGATTTCGGCGCAGACGCAATGCATTCAGGAAATGGCAGAAAAGCTGGGGATGGAGATCGAGGATATCTAAGACAGGTATGCAGCAATAAGATAATTGAATAGTAATGAACGAAAAGTTTCGTAGTTATAGTTGCACTTGATATAAGGAACAGCGGAGAATGCAATGAAAACCACGAAACTTTTCGCGATTATTGTTGCTTTTTCACAAGGAACCTTTTCGCTTTTTGTGGAAACAACCGATAGCCGTTTTTTTGAAATTATGGTAAACTAGTTGCAGAGTTTTGAAAAAACGATTTGAAAGGAGTATTATATCATGAAATTCGGTTATTTTGATGATGCGAACAAGGAATATGTCATTACTACCCCGGAGACTCCGTATCCGTGGATTAACTATCTGGGAAGTCAGGCATTCTTTTCCCTGATTTCCAATACAGCGGGCGGCTACAGCTTCTACAAGGATGCAAAGCCGCGTCGTATTACCCGTTTCCGTTACAACAATGTACCGCTGGATTTGGGCGGCGGCAGATATTTTTATCTGTATGACGATGGAGATTTCTGGTCTCCGGGCTATGCTCCGGCAAAGAAGGAGTTAGATTCCTATGAGTGTCGTCACGGTATGGGTTATACGAAGATTAAGGGCAGCAGAAACGGTATTGAGACCGAGGTAACCTTCTTCGTACCACAGGATTACAACGGTGAGGTACATAAGGTAACTGTAAAGAACACCGGCAGTGCAAAGAAGAACGTAAAGCTGTTCTCGTTTATCGAGTGGTGTCTGTGGAATGCACAGGACGACAGCACAAACTTCCAGAGAAACTTCAGCACCGGTGAAGTAGAAATCAAGGGTTCGGTAATTTACCACAAGACCGAGTACAAGGAGAGAAGAGACCACTACGCGTTCTACTCCGTAAATGCTCCGATTGCAGGCTTTGATAGTGATAGAGAGACCTTTATCGGTACTTATGGCGGTTTTGAGAGTCCAAAGGCAGTCGTTGCCGGTCAGTCCGGTAATTCTGTAGCAGACGGCTGGTCTCCAATTGCTTCCCATTGCCTCGAAATCGCTTTGGAGCCGGGTGAAGCAAAGGATTTTGTATTTATCCTTGGCTATGTAGAGAATCCGGTAGAAGAGAAGTGGGAGTGGCAGGTAGGTACTCCGGATGATAACGGTTTACTGATGTCTGCAAAGGCTCCGAACGGAACCAACATCATCAACAAGAAGAGAGCAGAAGAAATGATTGCAAAGTTTGCGACAACCGAAGCAGTTGACGCAGCCTTTGAGGAATTAAAGGAATACTGGGATAAGCTGTTGTCGAAGTACACCGTACAGACGGCAGATGAGAAGGTAAACCGTATGGTGAATATCTGGAATCAGTATCAGTGTATGGTAACCTTCAACCTTTCCAGAAGTGCTTCCTACTTTGAGTCCGGTATCGGTCGTGGTATGGGCTTCCGTGATTCGAATCAGGATCTTTTGGGCTTCGTACACCAGATTCCGGATCGTGCAAGAGAAAGAATCATCGACCTTGCATCGACCCAGTTACCGGAAGGTGGTGCATATCATCAGTACCAGACACTGACCAAGAAGGGTAACGATGAAATCGGCGGTAACTTCAACGATGATCCGCTCTGGCTGATTTTAGCAGTAACCTCGTACATCAAGGAGACCGGTGATTACAGCATCCTCGATGTAATGACTCCATATGACAATAAGGATGAGTTAGCAGCACCGATGGCTGACCACATCAAGCGTTCTTTTGATCACGTAATCAACAACCTCGGACCTCATGGACTTCCGTTGATTGGTCGTGCAGACTGGAATGACTGTCTGAATCTGAACTGCTTCTCTACCGAGTCAGGAGAGTCCTTCCAGACAGTTACAATAAATGATGGTTAGTTAGCAGAGTCTGTTATGATTGCAGGTATGTTTGCTTATATTGGTGAAGAGTATGCAATCCTGATGGAGAAGGTAGGCAACAAGGCAGAAGCTGAGCGTGCGATGAAGGAAGTAGAGAAGATGCGCGAGACCATTATGCGTGACGGTTATGACGGAGAGTGGTTCCTGCGTGCATACGATGACTTCGGCAGAAAGATTGGTAGCAATGAGTGTGAAGAGGGTAAGATTTTCATCGAGTCTCAGGGCTTCTGTATCTTAGGTAAGTGTGGTCTGGATGATGGCAAGGCTTTAAAAGCACTGGATTCTGTGGAGGAGCGTCTTGGCTCGAAGTACGGTCTGGTACTGAACAATCCGGCATTTACCAAGTACTATGTAGAGTATGGTGAGATTTCGACTTATCCGGCAGGTTACAAGGAGAATGCAGGTGTATTCTGTCACAACAATGCATGGATTATGTGTGCGGAAGCATTCATGGGTCGTGGTGACAAGGCATTTGATTACTACACCAGAATTGCACCGGCTTATACGGAGGAATACTCTGAGGTACATCGCTTGGAGCCATATGTATATGCACAGATGGTAGCAGGTAAGGATGCAAGACGTTTTGGTGAGGCAAAGAATTCTTGGCTGACCGGTACGGCTTCCTGGAACTTTATCGCAATTTCCCAGTACATCTTAGGTGTAAAGCCGGAGTACGATGGTCTGATGATTGACCCATCCATTCCGAAGGCTTGGGATGGCTATGAGCTGACCCGTCAGTTCCGTGGCGACACGATGAAGGTAACGGTTAAGAATCCAAACCATGTATCGAAGGGTGTTGCAAAGATGGTAGTGGATGGCAAGGAAGTAGCCGGAAACATCATCCCGGTATTCGGCGACGGCAAGGAGCATACCGTAGAGGTAACGCTGGGCTAAGCGAATTTTTGTAAGTAGTATATATAAAATAGAATAAAGAAACCTCCGAATGTTTGTTGTATAAATTCGGAGGTTTTCTTATTTCGTGTTTTCGTTAAAATAAATAGGACCTATTGAACTAATAAAGCGAGAACCTTCGGTCTAGCTCCTTTCTCGTAGCGAAAACCCAGTGCAAGGCGGATGATTTCAGGAAGATAATATTTTTTGTCTGAAATTTTTAGGAAGCCTTGTTCTTCTAAACGAACAATCTCTTCACCGGTCAGAGCGATAGTATCTAAAGTTAATGGAAGTGATTTTAGAGTGCCATCCATTTTCATGAACTTCTCTAAAATTGCATAAATGGTTTTCATTTCTTGCTGTATTTCATTCAATTTATCACGGGAACATGGCTCCATTGCATTTCGAATATCGACAGGCATTATAAGGCGTTCAGGATAGATTAGGTTTGCGTCTGCATAAGAAGCTGTAGCGTATTTTAAGAAACGTACAATGTCTCTTGCTTGTAGCTGACCGGTAAAGTCGGATAAAGCAGCTAATATCCATCGGTCGGAAAAAGCCTCTTTAGAGTCAGCTTTGCCTAGTTTCTTTCCCCATAAACGAGTTAGCTTTTGAACTAAAACATCTCTTGTTGCAGTTAGAATATCAATGCCGTCACATATCTCTGGATACGCTTTTGCAGTAAGCCATAATGATAAACGTAGCGCTTCAGTCTGACTCCAGTTAAGTTCGTATCGCTGATATTGGTTGCGAAATTGTTCATAGTTCATTTCGATAGCTTCAGCGAGCATATCTTTACGAGCAAATACAATAATGCCAATATTACCACAATCTAAATTATCTAATGCATTTATCATATCCTGACAGATAGAACGAATTGCAGATTTCCAAGATTCTTTTTTGCTTTTTTGTGCATCACCAAAAAGATCCTCTAATCCGTCTAAAATGTAGATAATTCTTTTGTTTTCCTTTTGTAAATATTCATCTAGTTCACTTAACTTATGAAAATGATTATCAAAAGCAGATAGCATTGTCTGGGTCCAAATCGTTTTCCAAGCACTGGTGGTTACTGTGTTATTATTATCAATACAATCGCGTAAATAATCAAAGGTATCACTTATGAAACTTTTTGATAGCTTTGCGTAATCAAAGGATTTATTGACAAAGTCCAAGGCTTCAAAGAAAGTGTCTTGGATTTTAGACCTGTTAGTCGTTGAAACGAGAGGAACAATAACCGTCTGAGTTGAGGATTTTTCGAAAGATGGTTCAATTCTATTTACAAAGTTCTCCCATGTTTTTGATAAAAGTAATTGCCGATAAACATATGTTTTGCCAGAACCCTTCGCTCCAGAGATAACAATTTTGGGTAAGGTATCGTGAAAACTTTTAGCAATTTCTTTTAACGAAGAGGTAGCTAACATATTGGTGCTGCTTCCGGCTTCAGTGGTTACTTCGTCTCGGGCAATAGTATGAAGTTTTTGTAATATTGCTCGTGCTTCATTTTCTTTGAATATAAAGGAATTATCAGTATCTGATGGGAAAAAGTCCATCACGAGATTACTGATGGTCGTAGTTATAGCTTTTCCACGTAAAGTATCACACAGAGATTCAAAATTACTTATATGAACTAATGCTTTGTCGAAGAGGAATTGAATAATATAATTATCAAGCATATAAGTATCTTTTCTAGCATCAATCTCAGGGATATGAATATTTTTTAAAAGTGCATTTTGAATTTCATTTATTTGTTCGGGTTCAAAAGTTTCAGGAATCATAGTTAATAATATCCTGGAATTCAGAAAGTTTGCAGTTGTGTGATTATATATTTGTTCCAACAATTGGTTGGTTCCGCAGATAGATTGCAGAGAGGTAGAGGTGATGTAATATTTTTCTACCCTTGGGTCGAAAAGGAAAGGGGCGGAATATTCTGTAATACCTGCACGCAAATCAACCAGTACTAGTTCTGCACCAACTGCTTTACCTAATTTAGAGATAAATTCTGTTACATAAAATTTATTTTTTTGTGTTTTCAAAATACGTTGTGGTTCAGAAAAAATATTCATTACCTGACTCTTTTCGCGATAAACAGGCAGGAAGAAGTGTTCAGTCTGGAACGTATCTGTTATTACTTTCATTGTTGAAGTTTTCAATAATGAAACTAATTTTGGATTAATTTCATTTGTGGAATCTTCAAAGTTCATGATGGAGAGGATATCTAAGTAGCTGATTGCACCACTACATTTTCCGTCTAACATCCAAGTTAAACCGGGAGCTTCAAGATCTGCATCAATTACTAAGATTTTTTTCTCTGGATATTTGGAAGAACACTCTCTTAGGAATGAGACAAGGGATAAGGTTCTTCCGACACCACCTTTGTATGAGTGAAAGGCTAAAATACGTGCACCAGGCAGAGCTGCACTGGTTGGTTCTGTTTTTTGTGGTTTAAAGAAAATATTTTTGAAAAAAGGTGAAAAATCCCGTTCTTTTCTTGGAGCATCATCCTCTTCGTAGTAAATTTCAAGATACTTGGCAGTGTAATCAATTAGAATACGATTAGTATTTTGATCATAATTTTTTGTAAAAGATTCTTTCAAAAATCTTTTGCTTAATTCCTGTATTTCATTATTGGAATTATGGTAGATTACAACGCTATCACTATAGACCTTAACGTCAGACCATTCTTTTGGCCAGTTGGCATAAAGTTTTTCAAAAGCAACGGCAATGTCATGCCATGTGAAAAAACGAATCATCTTAGTGCTCCTTTCTATAAACGCTGTTCAATCCATTCAGCTATTTTTTGTAATGTTTTTTCGGTTTCTATTTCATCATTTACATCTTCTACTTCGGCACCGTAGCGCCATAGTTCATTAAAACGTGCAGAATCAACAGGATTACCTTTTGACAAAGGGATTCTTTTCAAAGGATAGTTATGTTCGATTCCTATCTCACGAGTCATAGCTTTTAAATCATGAGTATGAATTCTTAGGTTGTTGTTTTCGCTATATGTCTTAAAATCTTTGTAATTATCTTTTCCTAAGTCTTTCATAATTAAGCTTTTTAGACCACATTCTACTGCATAAAATAAAATTAATCTTCTTGTTCTCGGGGACAAATCATCTTGTGTGTTTTTATACAGTAAATAGTGATTTTTACTGCTTTCTTGAAATTGCCGTCTAGTAATATTAATTTGGTGTCCTGCCATGAAATCCTCCCCTTCTTGTATTTTTAGTATTTGTTATCTCATGATTCTTGGTTGCATTCGTTTATATTTGCATTCGAAAAGTATATATATCTATGTTAGCATATGCTTTTATAAAAGCGCAAGTAGTCTGGTTTAAAAATTCATTTTTTGCCTGTATTTTTGCGGAGCAGGGGGATTGCTAAATTTATAGAAGATATGGTATACTAAGGAGTAGAAAATACGGAAGAATCCGACTGGAGGCAGACGTGAGAAATATAAAACTGGTAATCGAGTATGACGGGGCGCGCTATGACGGCTGGCAGAAGCCGGCAGCGGGAGCGAAGGGAGCGACGGTGCAGGAAAAGCTGGAGGAAGTGCTTGGTCGTATGGAAAATGAAAAGGTCGAGGTAATCGGTGCGGCGCGGACCGAGGCAGGAGTGCATGCGTGTGCGCAGATTGCAAATTTTCATACGAATACGGATATGACGCTGATTGATATTAAGCATTATCTGAATCGCTTTTTGCCGAGAGATATCGCGGTGTTAGAGGTTGTAGAGGTGCCGGACCGTTTTCATGCATCCTTTCTGGCAAAGGCATTTCAGTATGAGTATCGGATTTCTATCGGAGAAGTGCCATCGGTATTTGAGCGGAAATATCATTATTACTGCTTTAAGCGCCCGGATATCCGTCGAATGAAGAAGGCGGCGGAATAATTTTTGGGAGAGCATGATTTCGCGGCATTCTCAGAGAACAAGCGTATGAAGAAATCAACCGTGCGTAAGATTACGGAGTTCGATGTTTACGGAGACGAAACAGAGATTCTGATTACGATTAAGGGAGATGATTTTTGGCCGAACATGGCGCGGATTATGGCAGGTACGGTACTGGATGTAGGACTTGGGAAAATCGAGCCGCAGCAGGTGCCGCAGATTATCGAAAGTAAGGAACGCGCACAGGCAGGTGAGCGTTTGGAGGCAAAGGGCTTGTTTCTAACGGATGTGTTCTATGCATAATACATGGTAAGGAAGAACATAGCAAAGCTGGTAGCGAACGGAAGTATAGATAAACATAAACAGAAAGGTGAGGAAAGCAATGGGAAAATGTGAAGTAATGATAAAGGGAATCGTACGTCATGAGGAAAAGTATTTGCTGGTACAGCGTTGGTATGATGACCGTATTGATGAGCCGTATCAGTGGCAGTTTATTGATGGAGCACTGGAGCATGGAGAAGACCCGGACAAAGCGGTACTTCGGCTGATTAAGGAGCAGACCGGTCTGGATGCAGTCATTCAGCGGATTTTGTATACCTGGTCTTATATGGTAGGTGATGTACACCATATTGGTATCAGCTATGAGTGCATGGCACTTTCGGATGCGGTAATGCTTTCGGAGGAGCTGCATGACTCTTGCTTTGTATCGGGAGAGGATTTGAAGGAATATATTACAAATCAGCAGGTGTTGGCAGATATCGAAGAGACCTATTTATTCTAAAGCAGGAGGAAGCGTATGATTACATTGATTAAGGGCGGCTATGTGCTGAACCCGGCGACCGGTCTGGAAGGTGTTTATGATGTGTTGGTAAAGGATGATGTAGTTGCAGAGATTGCACCGGAGATTATTGCGGAGGCTCATCGGGTGATTGATGCAGCCGGTAAGTATGTGATGCCGGGCTTTATCGATTTACATCAGCATTTGCGTGAGCCGGGCTTTGAGTACAAGGAAACCATTGCAACAGGTGCGATGGCAGCGGCAGTCGGTGGCTTTACGACAATTTGTCCGATGCCGAATACGAAACCGGTCATTGACAGTAAGGCGATGGTAGAATACCTGAACTATAAAGCAGAGGCAGAATCCCCGATTAATATTATTCCGGTTGGTGCGGTAACCGTCGGACAGATGGGAGAAACGCTTGCGGATATTAAGGGCATGGCAGAGGCAGGCGCATTGGCACTGAGTGAGGATGGCAAGTCTGTTATGAATCCGTTGCTTTACAAGGAAGGCCTAAAGCGTGCGGCAGAAGCAGGTCTGGTTATGCTGGCGCATTGTGAGGATAAGGGCCTGCTCGCCGGTGGTGTGATGAATGCAGGAGCGAAGGCAGAGGAGCTTGGTATGCCGGGAATTACAAATTCTGTAGAGGATGTCATCACGGCAAGAGACATTATTCTGGCAAAGGAGACCGGAGTAAAGCTGCATCTGTGCCATTGCTCGACGGCGGACAGTGTGGCTCTGGTACGCATGGGCAAGGAAATCGGTGCAAAGGTATCCGCAGAGGTCTGCCCGCATCATTTTGCGATGACAGAGGATGAGATTCCGGGTGATGATGCGAATTACAAGATGAATCCGCCGCTTCGTTCCAAAGCGGATGTAGCTGCGTTGATTCAGGGCTTAAAGGATGGTACGATGGAAGTCATTGCGACAGACCACGCACCACATTCCGCAGAAGAAAAGAAAAAATCGATTAAGGATGCACCGTTTGGTATTGTAGGCTCGGAAACGGCATTTGCACTTTCTATGACGGCATTGGTAAAGCCGGGACATTTGACGCCGATGCAGCTGGTGGAAAAGCTGAGCTATAATCCGGCAAGGGTTATTGGTATTGACAAGGGAGATATCGCACCGGGCAAGATTGCAGATATTGTTATTGCAGACCCGGATGCAGAATATACCATTGATGTGAATACCTTTGTGTCCAAGGGAAAGAACTCGCCGTTCCACGGCAAGAGAGTAACCGGAAGAGTTCTCCTTACGATGGTAAATGGAGAGGTTGTATACGAGTATTAAATTGTTATTTGTGAATATATGAAAAGTAAAGAAAGGATAAAATATCATGATAGATGAATTAGTAAAACAGATTACAGAAAAGAACGCACCTGTTGTAGTGGGACTGGATCCAATGCTTTCCTATGTACCGGAGCAGGTAAAGGCAGCAGCCTTTGAGGAGAAGGGGGAGACGTTAGAGGGAGCAGCAGAGGCAATCTGGCAGTTCAATAAAGCGATTGTGGATGCAACCTATGATTTGATTCCGGCTGTAAAGCCACAGATTGCGATGTATGAGCAGTTTGGTGTGCCGGGTGTACTGGCATTTGCAAAGACCGTAGAGTATTGTAAGTCCAAGGGGCTGGTGGTAATCGGAGATATCAAGCGTGGTGATATCGGCTCGACTTCGACCGCGTATGCAGTAGGACATATCGGACAGGTAGCCGTAGGCAGCAAGACCTACCGTGGCTTTGAGGAGGATTTTGTTACGGTAAATCCATACCTTGGTACGGATGGTGTAAAGCCGTTCGTGGATGTGTGCAAGGAAGAGAACAAGGGTATCTTCGTATTGGTAAAGACCTCCAATCCATCCAGTGGTGAGTTCCAGGATCGTCTGATTGACGGCAAACCGCTGTATGAGTTAGTAGGTGAAAAGGTAAATGAATGGGGCGCTGAGTGTATCGGCTCCTGTGGCTATAGTGCAGTCGGTGCTGTAGTCGGAGCAACTTATCCGGAGATGGGTAAGGTATTGCGTAAACTGATGCCAAAGACATATATTCTGGTACCGGGCTACGGTGCGCAGGGCGGCAAGGCTGCAGACCTCGTACATTATTTTAATCCGGATGGTTTGGGTGCGATTGTAAATTCTTCCCGCGGTATTATTGCTGCATACAAGCAGGAAAAGTATGCGTCCTTTGGTGCGGCAAATTATGCGGATGCTTCCAGACAGGCAGTGATTGATATGATTGAGGATATCAACTCTGCACGTTAATCGAAAGAATAGGAGCAAAGGGAACGAGAATGATTAAAAAGTTTTGTCCATATTGCGACCATGAGATAGGCGGAGCAAGGAAATGCCCATATTGTAATTCAAGAGTAAGAAAGCCGGTGTTGGTGGAGACTTCGGCAGAGTATTCTACTTCTGCAAGTGCGATGCCGGGCGATTGTGATTGTAATATTCATTCGCCGCAGCTGCATCCGCACGATGATGCGTACCGTGACAGTACGGATGCATCCTTTGAGCGGGATTACAAGGAGGCATATCAGTCGGATCGTTCATCAATGCGTGCGGCTGCGAGCCGGGCATCGAATCGTTTGAACCCGGCTACGACCAAGGGACAGCCAAAGAAAAACAATGCAGCGAAGACGGTTGTAATTGTGTACATAATAATTTTTGTTTTGATGCAGTTGATGCGGATTCTGATGGCGTTGGATTAGAGCTTAGATGCAGTGTGTCAGTGCAAATGATTGCTATGCAAGCTCTTTGGTACGATTCTTTGTGACAATGAAAAGCAGTAATAGCAAAAGTGCCGGAATCAGCAGATTTTTGTAGCGGGCATACCAGCTGGTAACGATGGACCAGTTTTCTTTCAGGAAAAAGCCAAGTCCCAAAAGGAGGCAGTTCCAGCAGAGAATGCCGATGAAAGAAAACGGCAGGAAAATACGGAGCGGCTGACGCATGGCACCGGCGGCAAAGCCGAGGTATGTGCGACAGAGTGGGATGAATCTGCCGAAGAGTACCAGTAGCTTACCGTAGCGCCGGAATTTTTGGAAGGAGCCTTCGATTCCTTTATGTAACGAAGGAAATCGTTTGCCCAGACGGGTAAGCAGCGGGGTTCCGCCGAAATAGCCGATGGTATAACAAATGCTGGTACCAATCAATCCTGCAAAACCACTTAAGAGGACGAGCAGTGGAAAAGAGATGTTCTGGTTGCTTGCCAGCGCTCCGCAAAATGGCAGAATGATTTCTGAGGATACCGGAAAACAAGCGTATTCTAAGAGGATGAGGAGTAACATAGCGGGCAGACCGAAATGTCGCAGCAAAGAAAAAAGACGTTCCATGATAGGGTTTCTCCAATGGAATAATCAATTTATCATATGCATATCATCAGAAAAAGTGAACTTGCAGGGCAGTACTTAATTACTGAAGTTTGACGCAGGAAGGAGCTGACAGCAGTTTCTTCCTGCGTTTTGCGTGAAAATAAAGTAGTTGTTTTAGGCAAACTCGTTGTTAAAGAGAGTCAGGGATTGAGAAGGTATCGTTGGTACAGAAAAGAGGGAAGAATGAGAAGGAAGAAGCAATGGATTTTGGGACTGCTGCTGGCATTGTCTGCGACAACCGCATTTGGTGCTTGCGGAAAGCAGGAGAAGGCAGAATCAGTAGAAAATGAAGTGGTTACAGACGGTAAGGAGCAGGATGCGACATCCGGCGAAGAGAATGAAAAGGTAAGTGAAGGCACAGAGGATAGCAAGCCGGAGGGCGAGGCACCGGAGGGAGAAAAGCCTACTCTGGAGGATTTAAAAATTGAAGCGGAGGTGCTTCCAAAGCTTTCGGTGGCAAGCGGTGCATATGCGGAAGACTTTGCGCTGGAGCTCTCTTGTGCGGAGGCGGAGGCAATTTATTATACGACGGATGGCAGTGACCCGCGTACCAGCGAAACCAGAATCAAATACGAGGGAGCGCTTTCGGTCACGGATCGTGCCGGAGAGCCGAACGTGATATCGGCAGTTTCTCCGAGTTTGTTTGATGCGGCAAATGCAGTAATGAATGCGGAGAGAAATGGCTTTGACAGCCGGATTCCGGTGCCGGAGGCAGAAGCAGTGGATAAGTGTACGACAATCCGTGTGGCAGCATGCTTGGGCGAAAAGGAGTACTCTGCTGTAGCAACCGGAACTTACTTTGTCGGCGATATGGCAGAGCATATTCAGGGCATTAAGGAAAGCTGTGAGGCAGCAGGTACGACGCTTGCGATTATTTCGATTACAATGGAGCAGTCGGATTTGTTTGATCCGACGACAGGTATCTATGTAAAGGGCGATATCTATGCAAAGGAGCTGGAAAAGGTATTAGCGTCCGGCAAGCGTTTAAAGACCGATGAGGCGAGAAATTATGCGGCGAATTACACCCAGCGCGGCAGGGAATGGGAGCGCTCTGCGCATATTGATTTCTTGGAGAGTGACGGTACGACCACGACCTGCGTATTGCAGCAGGATTGCGGTATCCGTGTGCAGGGAAATTATTCCCGTTCGGATTTGCAGAAGGGCTTCCGGCTGTATGCCAGAAAAGACTACGGAGAAAAGAATTTTAAATACGCGGTGTTTGGCGAGGAATTGACCGATGACGCGGGCAAGACGAAGGATAAGTTTAAGACATTGATTCTGCGGAATGGCGGTAATTGTGCGTTTACAACCAAATACAGTGATACCTATTGGCAATCCCTGCTTGGTGCTTCTGCCTGTGATACGCAGGCATCCCGGCCGTGTGTGGTGTACCTGAACGGCGAGTATTGGGGATTATATGTGCTCGAGGAGGACTATTCGGAGGATTATTTCGAGGATACGCATGGTGTAGTAAAGGAGAATGTTGTACTCTACAAGGGCGATGCGGAAAAATACGCGAGTGGTTATAAGCTGGATTTGGGCGAGCTGCCGGAGGGTGTGAGTGACGAGAGCTATTACTTTAAGGAGCTGTATGAGTTTTTTGAGAGTCATAAGGATTTGAGTGCGCAGGAGGACTATGAGGCATTTATAAAGCTGGTGGATCCGGAATCGGTGTTAGATTATTATGCTGCGGAAATCTGGATTAATAATAAGTGGGACTGGCCGGGTAAAAACTGGTCGATGTGGAAGACGACGGAGGTGGATGCAGCCAATCCGTATGCGGACGGCAGATGGCGCTTCTGTTTCTATGACATGGAGTTTGGTGGTGTCAGCGGTGCATCGGATGCACGCACGAATACCATCAAAGAGGACAACTATCAGCCGGATGGTATGCTGGATGATTCGACGAATAATGTAGCGGTGCTCTGCTATGTGTATTTGATGTCCAATGAAGATTTCAGAAGCCGCTATATCGAAAAGCTTACCGGTTTATCGGAGGGCTGGTTTGAGTACGATACGGCTAAGGAACGGCTGGATTGGTTTAATGCAGTGTATTCGCCGCTTTATCCGCAGTTCTTTGAGCGTTATCCGGGTTCGGGAGATGCCGAAAACAGTGTTTACGGCGGTTATGCTTCGTATCAGTGTATTGCGGACTTTTTGGAGAAGAGAGCGGGTTATATACAGCCGATGGTAGAGTTTATTGAGAAACATTATCAATAAATTGATTATAAAATGCAGAGTATCTGAAAAAGCTCTTGCAAGATTACAGAAAGGAACGAAAAATGGAAAAGAATACAACAGATTACATGGTAAAAGTTTTGGAGGAATTATTGAACATTCCGAGCCCATCGGGGTTTACTAAGGCTGCAACGGAGTGGGTCAGAGCGCTGGTAACGGAGCTTGGGTTTGAGTCGGAGTATCTTGCGAAGGGCGGTTTGCTGGTCAAGGTGCCGGGGCGTAACCCGGAGCTTACCATTGGAGTATCGGCGCATTTAGATACGCTGGGTGCGATGGTACGCTCGATTAATTCGAACGGAACGCTTCGGTTTATTCCGGTCGGAGGTATTCCGATGCAGACCTTAGAGAGCGAGCATTGCCGGATTCATACCCGGAGCGGAAAGGTGTATACCGGTACGTTTTTGTGCAACAGTATGACGGTGCATGTATATGACGATGCGAGAACGCTGGAGCGCGTGCCGAAGAATATGCATATCCGCATTGACGAGCGGGTCAAGACCAAGGAGGATGTGCAGGCATTGGGCATCAATACCGGAGATTATATCAGCTATGGACCGGATTTTATGTTTACGGAGAGTGGCTTTATCAAGAGTCGGTTCTTGGATGATAAGGCTTCGGTGGCGATATTGCTGACGATGCTGGCACAGATGAAGGAAGAGGGCAAGCAGCCGGAATACAATCTGAATCTTCTTGTTACGAATATGGAAGAGGTTGGATTTGGATGCAACTATATTCCGAGTGAGATTCGTGAATTTATCGCCGTTGATATGGGTGCCATCGGGGATGATTTGAACGGAAATGAATATTCGGTGTCGATTTGTGCCTGCGATGGCGGCGGACCATATGATTATGAGATAACCGGACGCTTGCAGGAGGCAGCCAAGGCAGCAGGCGTAGAATATGTAGTGGATGTATTCAGCAACTACAGCTCGGATGCGACGACGGCGATGCGTGGCGGTAACAACGTGCGTATTGGTCTGCTCGGACCGGGAATTCATGCGTCACATGGTATGGAGCGGACCCACATTTCTGCAATGGAGGGTACCTTGAAGACACTACAGCAGTATTTGCAGATTGCTTAGAAAATTGTAAGATTTGATAAAAAAACGAAATAAAAATGTAATTTCACTGGGAGAAATGCATAAAAAAGGATAAAAAAATCTAATGAACTTGACAATACGAGTATTATTGTATACAATTTACTTGATTAAAGTGATAAGTAGATAAATTGATACTGAATGGAGGCTAATTATGCAGAATCGAAAAGTGTATCTGAATAGACATAACAACCTGCTCTCCCTTGAAGAGCATATGTACGAGATGGTTGAAGTAACGACGCCAAACGTGTTCCGGAATCTGTTTCCGTATGACGAGGTGCCGAAGATTGCGTTCAATGATCGTATCGTACCACATAACATGCCGGAGGAAATCTGGATTACAGATACGACCTTTCGTGATGGTCAGCAGTCCAGAGCTCCATATACCACGGAGCAGATTGTAACCATCTTTGATTATTTGCATCGTCTGGGTGGACCAAACGGTATCATTCGTCAGAGTGAGTTCTTCCTTTACAGTAAGAAGGATCGTGATGCAGTTTATAAATGTATGGAGCGCGGCTATAAGTTCCCGGAGGTAACCTCTTGGATTCGTGCGAGCAAGAAGGATTTCCAGTTAGTTAAGGATCTTGGCATGAAGGAAACCGGTATTTTGGTAAGCTGCTCCGATTATCATATTTTCTATAAGATGAATATGACCAGAGGTCAGGCAATGGATCACTATCTGAGCGTGGTGCGTGAGTGTCTGGAGACCGGCGTGGCACCGAGATGTCATTTGGAGGATATTACCAGAGCAGATATTTATGGTTTTGTAATTCCGTTCTGTTCGGAATTAATGAAGTTAGGTGCAGAGTACGGTATTCCGGTAAAGATTCGTGCCTGCGATACAATGGGCTATGGTGTCAACTTCTCCGGTGCGGTGATTCCGCGTTCGGTACAGGGTATCATCTATGGCTTAAATACCCATGCGGGTGTACCGGCAGAGCTGTTAGAGTGGCATGGTCATAACGATTTTTACAAGGCAGTAGCAAACTCTACCACTGCATGGCTGTATGGTGCCAGCGGTGTTAACTGCTCGCTGTTTGGTATCGGTGAGCGTACCGGTAACACTCCTTTGGAGGCAATGGTATTCGAGTATGCGCAGTTGAAGGGTACTCTGGATGGCATGGAGACTACGGTTATTACAGAGCTTGCAGAGTATTACAAGAAGGAAATCGGTTATCGGATTCCGCACAGAACACCTTTCGTCGGAAAGAACTTCAATGTTACCCGTGCGGGTGTACATGCAGACGGCTTGTTAAAGAATGAGGAGATTTACAATATCTTCGATACGGAGAAGTTCCTGAATCGTCCGGTACTGGTATCGGTATCGAATACCTCCGGTCTCGCAGGTATTGCGCACTGGATTAATACGTTTTTCCGCTTAAAGGGTGAGCATGCAATCGACAAGTCCCATCCATTGGTAGCAAAGATTAAGGAAGCAGTGGACAAGGAATACGAGGGCGGTCGTATTACAGTAATGACCGACGATGAGCTGATTGCATTGATTGAGGCAAACGAAAAGGAATGCGGCATTGATTTACCGGATGTAGATTTGAATAATATTTAATGGAGGAAATAAAAATGAGCGATTATACCGCACAGATTGAAGCAGCAAAGGAAAAATTCGGCGCACTGCTTGCAGAGCAGTTGAAGCGTGTAGAGGATATGAAGGCACAGGGAGATTTCTTAGATTATCAGGCACTTAATAAGATTATCATCGGTATCTGCGGTGGCGATGGTATCGGTCCTGCAATTACCGGACAGGCACAGCGTATTCTGGAATTTCTGCTCGCTGAGGAAGTGAATAAGGGCAAGGTAGAGTTCAAGGTAATCGACGGTCTGACGATTGAGCGTCGTGCCGAATTGCAGAAAGCAATTCCGGATGATACCTTAGAAGAATTGAAGCAGTGCCATGTTATCTTAAAGGGACCGACCACGACTCCGAGAAAGGGTGATCCATGGCCAAACGTAGAGAGTGCAAATGTAGCAATGAGAAAGGCACTGGACTTGTTTGCAAATGTACGTCCGGTTCGTATTCCGGAGCAGGGCATCGACTGGACCTTCTATCGTGAGAACACCGAGGGTGCTTACGCAGTCGGCAGCAAGGGTGTGCATGTAACAGAGGATTTGGGCGTAGACTTTACGGTAGTAACCACACAGGGTACGGAGCGTATTATCCGTGCAGCGTTTGAGTTTGCAAAGGCAAACGGCAAGACCCGCGTAACTGCAGTTACGAAGGCAAATATTATTAAGACAACCGACGGTAAGTTCCTTGATATGTTCCGTGAGATTGCAAAGGAATATCCGGACATTACCGCAGATGACTGGTATATCGATATCATGACTGCAAAGCTGATTGACGAGACCAGAAGAAGAGATTTCCAGGTAGTGGTATTACCAAACCTTTACGGAGATATTATTACGGACGAGGCTGCTGAGTTCCAGGGCGGCGTAGGTACGGCAGGAAGTGCGAATATCGGAAAGCGTTATGCAATGTTCGAGGCGATTCATGGTTCCGCACCTCGTATGGTAACGGAAGGCAGAGCGCAGTATGCAGATCCTTGCAGCGTGATTCGTGCAGCAGCGATGCTTCTGTCCCACATCGGCTATCAGGAGCAGTCCGACAAGCTTTACAAGGCACTGGATATCTGTACGATTACAGAAAAGAAGCTGGTAATGACCGGACGTGCAGATGGTGCTACCGGAGAAGCATTTGCAGATTATATCATGGAGACCATCAAGGGCTTATAAGCAGGAGTATAGGGAACGCTTATGGAAGAAAAAGAAGTGCAGAGCGAGGTAACGGACAAATATTCGTTGCGCGGCAGGGTGTTTAACCGGCTGCGCGAGGATATTTTATCAGGAAAATATGAAAGCAATGAAGAGCTTCGGGAAATTACGATTGGTGCTGAGATGGGTGTCAGCCGTACCCCGGTGCGGGAAGCATTGCGCCAGCTGGAGCTGGAGGGACTGGTAAAAATCGTGCCGAATAAGGGAGCGTTTGTTACCGGCATTTCCGCAAAGGATATTCATGATATTTATTATATTCGTTCCTATCTGGAGGGCTTGTGCGCCAAATGGGCGTGTGAGCATATCACAGCGGAGCAGTTAGAGCAGCTGGAGGAAACGATTTATCTTTCCGAATTCCATGCGAGAAAAAAGCACATGGAGCAGATTGTGGAGCTGGATAATAAGTTTCACGAGATTATTTATGAGGCATGTGACAGCAAGATGCTGCGGCATATTCTGAGTGACTATCACCATTATGTCGAACGGGTTCGCAAGGTATCGCTGTCCGACGTAAATCGGGCAACGAAATCCAACGAAGAGCATACCAAGATATTGGAGGCAATTCGGGCGAAGGATGCAGAATTGGCAGAGCATCTGGCGCATGAGCATATCATTAAAACAATTGATAATTTAAACCGGTGCGGGCTGTAGGTCTGCACCGATTTTTTGTAGGTGTGAGAGTTTGCAAGGTAAACGTGTTTTATAATACATAGTAGCTAAGCTTGTTGACAAACTATCTCTTTGGAGATACAATAAAGAAAAGTGACTCTAAAGAGATGGTTGGAAGCGAGGTGTTCCTATGTCAATCTTAATTTTATATCACGGTTCGCCGGAAATAATAGAGAAGCCTTTATTTGGCAAAGGGAAAACGTACAATGATTATGGCAAAGGCTTTTACTGCACGGAAAGTGAAGAACTGACAAAGGATTGGGCTTGTACGGAGGGAGTAGACGGATATGCCAATCGGTATGAGATAGAGACCGGTGCATTAAATGTGCTGGATTTATCCTCTGAAAAATATACCATTTTGCACTGGCTGGCGTTATTGATGACATATCGTAAACTGAAATTGACCACGCCGGTTATGAGAAGGGGCACTGAGTGGTTGAAAGAGCATTTTCTCATAGACCTTGACGAATATGATGTTATTATGGGTTATCGCGCAGATGATTCTTATTTCTCTTTTGCCAGAGCTTTTGTAAACAATGAAATTTCATTAAAACAATTGAGCTATGCAATGCGACTGGGGAAATTGGGAGAACAGTTTGTTTTGAAAACAGAAAAAGCGTTTGGAGCGATTCAATATGTCGGACACCAAGCGGCAGATAATATCATATATTATGCCCGACGAAAGGCGCGGGACGAGGAAGCAAGAGCTGCTTTTATGGCAGAATTGGAGCGAGAAGATATCAATGGTCTTTATATGAGGGACATAATTCGTGAGGAGGTAACTGCAGATGATGCACGCCTACGATGAACAATATCTGAATGATGCTATGAGAAACCTTGGAGAGGCCTTTGATTATGCTGCGAATGACTGTAAGATGAAGTTGGATGAGTTTGCAGACATATTCATTGCCGGAGGAATTGCGGAGCAGTTTGGTTCCGGTGTGCCGAAATATGTATCCGGATTGTCCGGTACGGAACTGGTATGGGATGTATTGGAACGCTCCGGTCTAAAAAGAGAGCTTCCGGAGGCTGGAATGGGATACGATTTTGCTCCGGAATATTGGTGCGGCTGGATATTGGCATATTATCAGTGGTACACCGGGAGAAGCTTCAAAAACATCAAGCAGCATATTTCGATGGAAGAGATATTGAAGCTATATCCAACCCTTCACGAAGCGGCAGAAGAAAAATTTGTGGATACAGTCAATCGTATGATACGAAGAAGCAACCCTGCAACAAAGTTGCAGGTGCTGCGAAAGTCGGTAGGGTATTCACAAAAAGCGCTTGCAGAGAAATCCGGCGTTACTTTGAGAATGATTCAACAGTATGAGCAGCGGGCAAAGGATATCAATAAGGCTGCCGGGATTCATTTGGCTGCATTGGCAAGGACGCTTGGATGCCAGGTGGAGGATTTGTTAGAGCAGAGTGTTGAATAGGTTGAAGAAGAGTAGAGCGCGAAAGTATATGTAAGCGTAATAATGAAACAGAACGTATTTCGGAATGGAGGATTTTTATGGACATGAAACAGAAGATGCACAACGGTAAGTTGTATTTGCCAACCGATGAAGAAATCATGAAGGAGCAGCTGCTTTGTCTGGAAAAGCTCTATGATTATAACGCGACTCGTCCGTTGGAGCTTGTCAAAAGAGAACAGCTTCTAAAGGAGATGTTTGCGGAAATTGGAGAAAACTGTTATATTGAGCCGCCGCTTCACGCAAATTGGGGCGGGCATCATGTGCATTTCGGAAAAAATGTGTATGCTAATTTCAATCTGACGCTGGTGGATGATACGCATATTTATGTGGGCGATTATACCATGTTTGGACCGAATGTGACGGTTGCGACCGGCGGACACCCGATTTTGCCGGAGTTAAGGGAACAGGGCTACCAATACAATGCGTCGGTACGCATCGGTAAGAATTGCTGGATTGGTGCCGGAGTTGTTATTGTACCGGGCGTTACCATTGGAGATAACGTGGTAGTCGGCGCGGGAAGTGTCGTAACGAAGGATTTGCCGGACAATGTGGTTGCAGTGGGAAATCCTTGTAAGGTGCTTAGGGAAGTGAATGAGCACGATAAGGAGTATTATTTCAAACAGAACAAAATCGATTGGAATGAAGTGTGATGAAAAGAGGCTGTTGTAAATTGCAGGCATTCGCGCAGGAAAGCGTTGAATGTACAATTTACAACAGCCATTTTTTGTATGACAGGAAAGTAGTCGCTTCGCGACTATTTCCTGTCATACAAAACCCTTCGGGTGGATGCAAAGCGAACAAAGTTCGCTTGCACAGTTTGCGTAAGACGCAAACTGGTTAAACGGATGAAATCCGTTTTATACGCGCGAGCAGTAGATGTCACTTTGTGACCGCGCGTCAGCGCGAGAGTTTGCTTTGCAAACTCTTTGTTCTTTGTATATATATGGCGGATGAGAATATTTTACTCTGCCAGCATCTCCCATTGTTCCATCAATGCCTCCAGGCGCTCGGCAATTTCTTGTTTCTCCTTGGTCAGCTCCATGAGCTTCGATGGGCGGGAGCAGTTTTCTTCGGAGGAGAGCAGGGCATCCAATTCGCTGTCACGCTCCTCAAGCTTCTGAATTTCGGCTTCAACCTTCTTTAAATCGTTCTGGCGTTTTCTGGCCTTTGCCTGTTCTTCCTTCTGTGCCAGCCAATCCTGACGGTTTGCAGTGGCTTCCGGTTCGGCCTTGCGCTGTTCGATACCGGTGGTATCGCCGAAATATTTGCGTTCCACCTCCGGCTTCTTTTCCAGATAGTAGTCGTAGTTACCAACGTAGTTTAACAGCTTGCCGCGCTCCAAATCAAGAATGCGGGTTGCAGTGCGGTTGATAAAATAACGGTCGTGCGAAACATACAGTACGGTGCCGGTGTAGGAGTTTAAGGCATTCTCCAAGATTTCCTTTGAGGTAATGTCCAAGTGGTTCGTCGGCTCGTCGAGAATCAGGAAGTTCGCTTCGGAAAGCATCAGCTTCGCAAGAGAAACACGTCCGCGCTCGCCGCCGCTTAATTCCTTAATCTGCTTAAACACATCATCACCGGTAAACAGGAATGCAGCGAGAACATTGCGCACCTCGGTATTGTCCATGTTTGGATATTCGTCCTGAATTTCTGCAAAGAGTGTTTTATCCGGATGCAGTACCTGATGCTCCTGGTCGTAATAACCGATGTGTACCTTGGCACCCGGCTTGATTTCGCCGGCATCCGCAGGGACAAGTCCGTTAATCAGTTTCAAGATGGTCGTCTTTCCGGTACCGTTGTTGCCGATGATTGCTACACGCTCGCCGCGCTTAATATCAAAATCCAGACCGGTAAACAACGGCTCCGGTCCAAAGCCCTTGGTCAGACCGCGGACGGTCAATACGTCATTACCGCTGAGGATACGAGGCTCTAACTGAATGCGCATTTCGGTATTCAGCTCCACCGGCTTTTCCAAGCGTTCAATCTTGTCCAACATTTTCTCACGGCTTTCTGCGCGCTTGATGGATTTTTCACGATTGAAGGAGCGGAGCTTTTCGATGACCTCCTCATGGTGCTTGATTTCCTTTTGCTGGTTCAGATAGTGCTTAATCTGTGCTTCGCGCAGAGCCGCCTTTTTGGTGGCATAAGCGGTATAATTGCCTTCAAAGGTCATTGCCTTATGGTTGTCTAACTCGACAACCTTGGAAACAACGCGGTTTAAGAAATAGCGGTCATGAGCGATGATAACGACTGCACCGTTGTAATTGAGCAAAAAGGTTTCGAGCCAGGTAATCGAGGACATGTCAAGATGGTTGGTCGGCTCGTCGAGCAAAATAATGTCCGGGGTGGAAAGCAGCAGCTTACCCAGTGCCACGCGGGTCTTTTGACCACCGGAGAGGGTAGTAACCTTCTTGGAAAATTCGTCCTCGGTAAAGCCGAGTCCCTTTAATACGCCTACGACCTCACTGCGGTAGGCATAGCCGTTGCGCAGCTCAAACTCGTGATTTAAGCGGGTATAGGTGGCAAGCATCTGCTCGAGTGCCTCGCCGGAGGCGTGCTTCATGTCCTGCTCTAAGCTGCGGATACGCTCCTCCATCTGAATCAAATCGGCCTTGACGGAAAGCACCTCATCATAGATGGAGCTTTCGCTGGACAGCTCCTGATGCTGTGCCAGATAGCCGACGGTAGTGTCCTTTGCCCAAATGATATCTCCTTCATCCGGAGACAGCTCACCCATGATAATCTTGAATAAAGTAGATTTTCCGGCACCGTTGATACCGACGATGGCAACCTTTTCACGCTCGTTCACATGAAAGGAAACCTGATTGAGAATCGTGGTAGTACCGAAGCTTTTTGAAATATTGTTACATGCGAGTATCATGATTTATAATCCATTCCTTTAAAACGATATTTTTTGCACCTGCTATTATAGCAGAGTTTATAAGGAAACTCAAGGTTTTGGCAGCTTGAGTTTCCGTAGTTTTACCTGCTCCAGCCGGCGAATTGAAAAACTTACCGGAAATGATATCTCAGTCAGACAAGTTAACCAAAACCAAAGCAGGTACCCCCGACCCGCCGGTACTTAGACGCTGTATTTTAGCGTCTTATGTACCGCTGCGAGTGTCGAGGTAGCTAAGCGCCCTGCGTGCGTTTTAGGTTAAGCTTGTCTGACGTTAGCAAAACGACATTTTTCAATTTGCCGGCTGGAGCAGGTGGAAAAGCGGAAAAACCAAAGTATAGCAGAAAGTAAAGGTAGCTTGATAAAACAGGAGAAACAATTTATAATGAATATGGTGCAATAGCGATTGGTCGAGGGGGGAGAACCATGGATGCAAAAACGAAGGATAGGGTGTTAGTCGTAGATGACCATCCGGTCAATCGGATGATTTTAGCGAAGATGCTGCGGGAGTGCGGAATGCAGGTGGAAGAAGCATCCGACGGGCGAAGTGCAGTACAGAAGGTAAAGGAAAGCGACTATGCGGTAGTGTTTTTGGACTGCATCATGCCGGAATGGGATGGAGTGCGTACCGCAAAGGAAATCCGGGCATTGTTTGCGGGAGAAACAGGTCCGGTGCTTGTGGCAATTTCAGGAGAAGCTTTGCCGGGGCAGGAGGAGCAGCTAAAACAGAATGGTGTAGTCGGCTATTTGCAAAAGCCGGTATCGAGGGAACAGCTGCAGCGTTATCTGCCGACAGTGAAGGCTACGGATAAAAAATCAAATCTGCCGGAAGTGATGCAGGAAAACTTTGTGATTCGGCAGTCGTTATATCAGACGATACAGGAGCAGTTAGGAAAGCTTAGAGTATTAAAAATCGAGCCGGAAGCGGCAAATGTGCAAAAGCAGGCGGCAGAGTGTATTCCGGTCTGTCATACATTAAAGGGCTTGATGGCGACCGTGAATGAAATGGAGCTTTTTGAAGCATTTGGTCGATTGCTGCAGTATTTGCGGCAGGACGCATGGCAGCAGTATGAGACGGAGAGTATAGAGGTATTGGAAGGCGCAGAAGGCTTGCTTGGACGCATGAAAGAGCAGCTGGAGCAGGAGACGAGCGAGACAGAAGCAATGCAGGCAGAAGGAGCAGAGAGAGAAGGCGTGCAACCGGAACAGCAGGCAAAGTCGGAAAATATTGCGCCGGAACAGTTAGAAGAGCTTTTGGAAGCGTATCGAATTTATGATTATCGTCGGATTTTGGATTTGTTGAGTCGATTGCAGCAGAGCACAAACCTGCGCGAGCTGCAGGAGTGCCGGAGATTGGCAGAACAGTTTCAGTACGGAGCAAGTCAGGAATTGCTGTTGAAAACATTAAAAGTAAATAAATGATATAAAACGAGACAGAGGAGAAGCCCGACAGAGGGGAGGATAAACTGCCGAGCTTAATTTATGAAAAAAATTAGTTGTAAGCAAATGAATTATTTTTGATAAGCTTATTATATTGTTCATATATGTTGTGAGTGTGGATAAGATATGAACTTTTTGTGAATAGCTAAATAACAATACTTACTAGAAAAGAGAGAAACGGGAAACACTATATCGAAATCAGAAAGGCGAAGAAAAAGGATGACAGGAGTATTAGGAAAGCTGCTTCGCAAGGAGTTTGGAGGCAGATATGAAAGCTTGTGTAAGGACATCCGGACGCTGGAAGGCGGTCGGATTGAATATACGGCAAAGCTGTATTTTGACATGTATCGGGTGTTGGAAGCAGCGGATATGACAGCGCTAAAAAGAAAAAAGCAGCAGTTAGAGGAAACCCTTTGGAGAATGCATCATATTTGCCAGCATTACACGCTGGTGATGTTTTCTTCGGTGGTGACATTGTTTTTGCTGTATTATATCAATCCGGCACAGGAAGTATTGCTGCCGTTGTCGGTCATTTGGTTAATTGCGTATGGCAGAAAAACATCGGAATATATTGCGAATCGTTATTGCCTGACAGATACCAAGCTAATGATTGTCTATCAGGCGGTTTTGGAGCAGCTTTTTGAGGTGCAGAAGCAAAAACAAAAAAAGCAATAGGGCTTGAGAAAGGAAGGAAGCTGTGGCAATTCAGTATATATTTGGGGCAGCCGGAGCAGGAAAGTCATGGTATCTTTATCAGGGACTGCGAAGGGAAGCAAAGGAGCATCCGGAGAAAAATTATCTGGTAATTGTACCGGAACAGTTTACACTGCAGACACAAAAGGAATTGGTAACGCTTATGCCGGAGCAGTGCGGAATCATGAATATTGATGTGCTGAGCTTTTTGCGTCTGGCGTGGAAGGTATTTGAGGAGACCGGCGGCAATGAGCGGCTGGTGCTTGAAGATACCGGCAAAAGCATGATAGTAAAGAAGATTGCGCAGGAGAAGCAGGAGGAGTTGCGGCTGTTTCGGAGGAATGTGCGCAAGCAGGGCTTTTTGGATGAGATAAAGTCCGTACTGTCGGAGTTTTATCAGTACGGAATCGGCGAAGAGGAGCTGGAGCAGATGCTGACTGCAGCAAAGGGAAATGCAATGTTAGAAAAAAAGCTTTCCGATTTGGCAGTATTCTATCGTGGATTTCAGGATTTTCTTGCGGACCGATATATTACGACAGAGGGAATTTGCGATTTGTTGCGGGAAAAGGTACCGGAAAGCAGTCTGATTGCAGGCTGTACCCTATGCTTGGATGGGTTTACCGGATTTACGCCGTCACAGTATAAGCTGCTGGGGGTATTATTGAAGTATGCGCAGGATGTCCGGGTAACGCTGACGATGGATGCGTCGCAGGTATTCCGACCGCAGAAGGAGCATCAGCTGTTTTATTTGAGCTATGTGACGATGCAGCATATGGATGAGCTGGCAGTACAGAACGGACAGGAGATTGCCGAGCCGGTCGTGCTGCAGGAGATTGGACGGTACGGGGCGACGGAGAGCCTGAAGCATTTGGAAAAACAGCTGTTTCGGTATCCGTTTACGCCATATAAAAAGGAGCAGAAGGACCTCAGACTGTTTACGCATAAAGGGCTGCCAGAGGAGGTAAACTGGACGGTAACGGAGATTTCGCAGCTGGTGCGTGCGAGAGGGTATCGTTATCGGGATATTGCAGTGGTGGCCGGAGATTTGGAAAGCTACGCCGAGGAGCTGAAAAGAGAATTTGACCGTGCGGGAATCCCTTGCTTTATCGACCGGAAAAAGACAGTGTTAGATAATCCGCTGGTTACCTTTATCAATGCGGCATTGGAGCTGGCAGCGCAGGATTTTACATACGATGCGGTGTTTCAGTATCTGAAGTCGCCGCTTTCCGGTATCACGCCGGAAGAGGGAGATGTGTTTGAAAATTATGTGCTGGCAGTAGGCATCCGGCGTTATCGCTCGTATTGCAAGGAGTGGAAATATCGCTATCGAACCCGTTATGCGGTAAGTCTGGAAGAAATCAATGCAACGAGACAGAAGCTGCTAGAGCCGCTGCAGCAATTTTATGAGGTCATGCGGAGCGAAACGACGGTGCGGGAAAAGGTGACGGCGTTGTACTCACTGTTGGTTACGCAGGGGGCGGAGCGTTATCTTGAGAAGCAGGCAGCAGACTTGCAGGAGAAAGAGCCGTTAAGAGCCAGAGAATATGAGCAGATATATCGCTTGGTGTTGGAGCTGTTTGACCGGATTGTCGGGCTGCTGGGAGAGGATGTTCTGTCATTGAAGGAGTTTCAGGAGATACTGAAAACCGGCTTTGCAGAGGCAAAGGTGGGACTGATTCCGCCGGGGTTAGATCAGGTCGTAGCAGGAGATATTGAGCGAACCCGCTTGAAGGACGTGAAGGTATTGTTCTTCCTTGGAGTCAACGAAGGCGTGGTGCCAAAGCCGGTCAAGGGCGGAGGTATCCTGTCGGAGATGGATCGTATGGTATTTGAGGAGCAGGGCATTGAGCTGGCACCGGGACGGCGAAAAAGTGCGTTTACGGCAGAATTTTATCTGTATCTGACCTTGACCAAGCCGACGGAAAAGCTGTTTTTGTCGTGGAGAAGAACGGATGCATCCGGGAAGGCGTTGCTGCCGTCCTATCTGATTGACCGGGTGAGAAAGCTGTTTCCTCTGGCAGAGGTGGAGGAACGGCAGGAAACGAAGCTCTACAGCTGTCTCGGTACGGATGCGGGCTTTGGCTATTTTATCCGTGGATTGCAGGAATACATTCATTCGGATGCCAAGGCAGAGAATATATATTTTGAAGAGCTGTGCCGTCTGTATATGACCTCGGAGAAGCTTGAGGGAGCCGGCGCACAGGTGCTGCAGCCGGAGACGATTGCGGCAGCTGCATTTTATCAGAAAAACGTGCAACCGTTGTCGCGCGAGAATGCACGCAGGTTGTACGGAGCGCAGCTTAAGGGCAGTGTGAGCAGACTGGAGCGCTATGCAGAATGTGCCTTTGCACATTTTTTGGGCTATGGTCTGTCCTTGGAGGAACGCAGGGAGTACCAAATTGCCATGCCGGACATTGGTACGCTGTATCACAATGCATTGCAGCTGTATTCGCAGAAGCTCAAGGAAGGCGCATACCGTTGGCATACGGTGGAAGCTGCGGTAAGTGAACAGCTGTTGAAGGAAGCAATTGTACAGGCGGCTGAGGAATATGAGAATGGTATTTTTTCCAGTACGAAGCGAAACGAATATCTGCTGCAGCGCATGGAGCGGATGCTAAAGCGCACGATTGCTACGGTGCAGTCGCAGATTGCAGCAGGAGATTTTGAACCGGCGGTATTTGAATATGCTTTTGCGCATGCTGACCGCTATTTGGCATTGCGCGGAAGAATCGACCGGATAGATGTGTGTGAAAAGGATGGCAAGGCATATATCCGGGTGGTGGATTACAAATCGGGCAACAATCTGTTTCGGCTGGATAAGCTGTATTATGGTTTGCAGCTGCAGCTTTCGGTGTATCTGAAGGCAGCGCTTGCATGGGCGCGGGAAACGCATACGGAGACCGTCGTACCGGCGGGAATGCTGTATTATCATATTGATGACCCGGTGGTAGAAAAAGAAGAAGCGATTGCAGATTATGAGGCTGCGGTACGGATGCAGCTGGCAATGCATGGTCTGGTCAATGCGGATACCGGAGTGATTGTCAGTATGGACCGGCACTTTTACGATGCGGCAGGTGGTCTGGCAGCAGGTGTAAAATCGGCGGTTGTACCGGTGGAAACCGGAAAAACAGGTGCACTGGGCAGTCGTTCTTTGACGGCTTCCACGGAACGGATGGAGCAGCTTTTGGAAGTCGTAAATGAAAAGCTGCACATACAGTCTGCCGAGGTACAGGAGGGAAACATCGAACCGAATCCGTATCGTATGGGACAGGAAAATGCCTGTACCTGGTGTGCATATCGGGGAGCTTGTGGTTTTGATACGGGGATACCGGGATATCATTATCGCAATCTTTCGAGAATGCGCACAGAGGAAGCATGGGAAAAGCTGATGGAGGAAAAGGATGGAGAAGCTGCGCAAGAAGGAAATAGAACAGAAGGATAAGGAACAGGCGGTATGCGCATCGCAGGCGGTGACCTGGACTCCGGCGCAGAAGCAGGTCATAGAGCTGCGCAACCGTAATATTTTGGTGTCGGCGGCGGCAGGCTCCGGAAAGACGGCGACGCTAGTAGAGCGAATCATTCGCCGAATTACGGAGGGAGCGACACCGCTGAATGTGGATCAGCTGCTAATTGTAACCTTTACCAAGGCGGCAGCGGCGGAGATGAAGGAGCGAATCGGAGCGGCATTAGAGAAGCTTCGGGAGGCACAGCCGGAAAATGAGCATCTGCAAAGACAGAGCCTGCTGTTGCACAACGCGCAAATCTCTACGATTGACAGCTTTTGTCTTTCGGTAATACAGAATTATTTTCATGAAATAGATTTGGACCCGGTATTCCGTATTGCGGATACGGACGAGCTTACGCTGCTGGAGCATGAGGTTATGCAGGAGCTGTTAGAGGATGCCTATGAGGAGGGTAGAGAAGAATTTTTGAGCTTTTCGCAGACCTATGGCGGAAAGCATCAGGACAAAAATCTGGAGAATTATATCCTAAGGCTGTATCATTTTTCGACCAGCTGTGCATGGCCAAAGCGATGGCTGGAAACGATGCAGCAGGGCTTGCAGGAGGAAGCAAGGCTACAGGATTCGGTATGGCTGTCCCGACTGTTGGAGCGAGTGCATATCATCCTGAAGGATATGCTGGAAATCAACCGGCGGGCAAGAGAGCTTTGTCAGGAGTCGGACGGACCGTCCCAGTATCTGGAGGCGTTGCTGGCAGATGCTGCCGGCTTTGAGGAGCTGACCGTAGAGAAAACCTATCAGGGCTTGTCGGAAGGAATCCGGCAGTTTGCGTTTCAGGCATTGTCACGAAAATCGACGGCTTGTGCGTCGGAGAAAAAGGAGCTGGTCAAGGCGCTGAGGGACAAAACCAAGGATGCAATGCAGACACTGAAGAAGGATTTTTTCTTCCAAAGCAGTGAGCTGATGCAGGAGGATATGGCAAAGGCAACCGTGCCGACCGGGGAGCTGATTCGCCTGACATTAGAATTTGCCAGACGATTTGCAGAGAAGAAGGAAGAAAAAAATATTCTGGACTTTTCGGATGTGGAGCATTTTGCACTGAACATACTGGCAGAGGAGCAGGATGGCAAGCTGGTCGCAAGAACGGCGGCCAAGGAGCTGCGGCGTCAGTATGCAGAGATAATGATTGATGAGTATCAGGATTCCAATGAGGTACAGGAAACGATTCTGCGCAGCATTTCCAGAGAAGAGGACGGGCAGCCGAATATCTTTATGGTAGGAGATGTAAAGCAGAGTATTTATCGGTTCCGTCTGGCAAAGCCGGAGCTGTTTATGGAAAAGTATCACAGCTACTCGAAGGAGGAAGGACTGTATCAGCGAATTGATTTGCAGCAGAATTTCCGAAGCCGTAAGGAAGTATTGTATGGCGTAAACGAGTTGTTTTTCCGTATCATGGGTCAAAGCTTCGGAGGTGTGGAATACGATGCAGCGGCAGCGCTTTATCCGGGACGGGATTATTTTGAGAGGAAGGGCGCGGCAATTGATAATCATTGTGAGCTGATTTGCCTGGAAGAGGACGAGGAGAAGGAAGCTGTATCGGAGGAATTAGAAGAATATGGTGCCAGAGAGCAGGAGGCACTGTGTACGGCAAGGCTGATACAAAAGCTGATGGCAGAGTTTACCGTAGCGGGGAAGGAGGGCGCACGTCCCTGCCGTTACGGTGATATTGTCATTCTTTTGAGGACGATGAGCGGTTGGGCAGAGGTCTATGCCAAAATATTGGGTGCGCAGGGGATTCCGGTAATCGCAGAAACGCAGAGCGGATATTTTGAGGTACTGGAAATCAAGTGGCTGCTCAATTACCTTCGTGTGATAGACAATCCGCGTCAGGATATTCCGTTGGTAAGCGTACTGCTTTCGCCGTTTGCCGGACTGACGGAGAATGAGCTGGTTGCGGTAAAAACAGAGGCAGAGGAAACGACCTCGATGTGGGAGTGTATCTGTAACTATTCTGAGCAAGGCAAGGAGGAAGCCTTAAAGGAAAAGCTTCGGGTATTTTTACGGATTTTGCAGCAGCTTCGCGGACGTACCCGCATTGTGCCGGTATCCGAGCTTTTGGAGGAGATTTATGCGCTGACAGGCTATGACAGCTATGTGGCGGCGATGCCGGCGGGAGAGCAGCGCTATCAGAATCTGCGCGCCTTTGCAGGACGGGCGGCAGCCTTTGAAAAGAGCAGCTACCGGGGCTTGTTTCAATTTATCCGATATGTGGAGCGCTTAATAAAATACGATATTGATTCCGGAGAAGCAGCGACCGGAGCGGAGCAGGAAAATGCAGTGCGTATTATGAGTATTCACAAAAGTAAGGGTCTGGAATTTCCGGTAGTCATTGCCGGTGGTATGACAAAGCGGTTTAACCTGATGGATACCAGAGAACGTGTCATTTTTCATCCTGAATACGGTGTGGCAATGGATTACATTGACGAGGAAGCCAGAACAAGAGTGGCAACGTTGAAGAAAAAGGTGCTGCAGACGATTATGACGGAGGAAACGTTAGGGGAGGAGCTGCGAATCCTGTATGTAGCACTGACCAGAGCTAAGGAAAAGCTCTATTTGACCGGATATGTTAAGGATTATGACAAACGGCAGGAGAAATGGCTGGCGGACCGACCGGAAGCAGGAGGACAGGTAAGCTATCTGACCTTATCGAAGGCGGGCTGCTATATGGATTTCATCGGTCCGGTCAAGGGATATCTGCGTTATTTCAGAGAACAGCAGGTATATACGTCTGTGCTTCGCACACAGCAAAAGGAGGAGCAGGAGTCTGCAGGCAGCGGAAGGGAACGGCTGCTAAGGCTTTGTGATGCCGCAGCCCTGCAGGAAACGCCGGAGCTTGCAGAGCAAAGGGCTGCCGTGCGAAAAAGCATTGAGGAATATCTGGCATATGAGTATCCTTACGAGAAGGAGCGCCAGCTGCCATTGAAGCTAAGTGTGTCAGAGCTGAAAAAGCGTGCCTATGGAGAGGATGAATTTGAACCGGTGGTGCTTGCAGGGATTCAGGAAGAAGCAACGGAGGAATCGACAGAACAGGGACTGGTGCCGGAGTTTTTAAAGCAGCAGGAAACGGTCAAGGGAACGGATCGAGGAACCTTGTATCATCGTTTGTTGGAATGCTTGCCGGTAACATATGGAAAGAGCTGTGAGGTACTGGAGGGAGAGCTTGCATCCCTGCTTGCACGAGGCAGGCTGACACAGGAGGAGCGTCAGCTGGTTTCGGTAAAAAAGCTTGCAGGCTTCTATGCCTCCGGTCTGGCAGAGCGGATGGAGCGGGCAGCGGCAGAGGGCAAGCTGTTTCAAGAGCAGGCATTTGTCTTTGGCATTCCGGCGCGGGAGCTGTATGATGTTACCAGTGAAGAAACGGTTCTGATACAGGGTATCATCGACGTATTCTTTGAAGAGGATGGAGAGCTGGTACTGGTGGATTATAAAACCGACCGTCTTACGGAGCATCCGGAGGAAACCCTGCTCAGACGATATGCGTTACAGCTTCGGCTCTATAAGAGAGCATTGGAGCAAATCACCGGAAAAAGAGTAAAGGAAATGCTGTTGTACTCCTTTGCACTGCAAAAAACGGTAAAAGTAGACGAGGAATGAAAAAATGCTTGCAGTCTGTGATTAATTTCAGTAAAATTGGTAATGCTTATAGTCGTAGCTGATTGGAGGCACAGACTGGAGGCAGATATGGGGAAAAAAGCGAAGCTCCCGATTGATATTAGCAAAATTAAACCGGAAGATAAAATTAAGTATGAAATGGCAAAGGAACTAGGTCTTTATGAACAGGTAATTCAGTATGGCTGGGGTTCTTTATCTGCGAAGCAGACAGGGAAAATCGGAGGAATGATTGCCGGTAAGAGAAAGGGACAGAACGCGAAGAAAGAAACGTAATACAGAGGTGAGGGAAAAAGTATGAGGAAGAGATTAGTATTTATCTACAATCCGAATGCGGGAAAGGCACGTTTGAAAAGCAAGCTGGCAGATGTGATACGGATTTTTGCAGAGCATGATTATGAAGTAGTAGCAGTACCGACCTTTAAGCATGGAGATGCGACAGACTATGCCAGGGAATATGCATTGGAGGGGGGCTGCGAGCGCATTGTATGCAGCGGTGGTGACGGTACACTCAATGAGGTTGCGACCGGAGTATGCATGGCCGGAGTCCGGGTACCGATTGGATTTATTCCGGCGGGAACCACGAACGATTTCAGCTATAGCCTGAAAATACCAAAGAATATTTTTAAGGCGGCAGAGATGGCTGCCACCCAGCAGCCGGTTCCGAGTGATATCGGAGAAATCAACGGAGAGTTTTTTACATATACGGCAGCCTTTGGGTTGTTTACGGATGTATCCTACGATACACCGCAGAATTTTAAGAATGTGTTAGGAAGAATGGCGTACTTGCTCAGTGGTGCGAGTAAGCTTTATAATATCAAGTCGTATCATTTGACAGTAGAGTATATGGAGCAGCAGGTACAGCCGGAGGAAGGCAGCGAGACGGCTACAGAGATGGCTGTGGCAGAGGCAGACGCTGTGGCGGAAGCAGAACCGAAGCGCTCGGTAGTTTACGGAGAATTTATTTACGGAATGATTGCCAATTCGGATTCCGTCGGTGGCTTTAAGGGAATTACCGGTAAGGGCGTCCGGTTTGATGATGGTGTGTTTGAGATGATTTTGATTCGCAAGCCGCATAACATTTTAGAGATGACCAATATCGTGAACGAGCTGCTGAACAAGAAGCTGAACAGTGACAATATTGTTTATGCAAAAGTAAATTACGTTCGGCTGCAGTCGGAGGAGGATTTGCCGTGGTCGTTGGATGGTGAATTTGGCGGCAATATGCCGCGGGCAGAGATACATATACGCAAGCAGGCGGTGGATTATATTCGCCTGCCGTAGCGGGAAAAAGAGAGCAATATTTAGCAAGCAGCGAGCGGCATTTCGGTTGACACTAAGGTCGATAATTGGTATGATTATAATGATTTTTATGAATAATGGAGGGTATTCGATATGTATTATGCAGGTGTGGATTTAGGTACCTCTTCCGTAAAGTTAGTGTTGATGGAGGAGACAGGTGAAATTAAGAATATTGTAACGAAGGAATATCCGCTTTCCTTCCCGAAGCCGGGTTGGTCGGAGCAGAGTCCGGAGGACTGGTACAGCCAGTTTGTAGCAGGTATGAAGGAGCTGCTTGCGGATGTAGACCATAGTCAGGTAGAGGGCATCAGCTTCGGTGGTCAGATGCACGGTCTCGTGATTCTGGACAAGGAGGACAAGGTACTTCGTCCGGCAATTCTGTGGAATGACGGACGTACACAGGAGGAGTGCGATTATTTAAACAATACCATCGGTCGTGAGAAGATTTCTGCGTATACCGCAAACATGGCACTGACCGGTTTTACCGCGCCAAAGCTTCTGTGGGTAAAGAAGCATGAGCCTGAGATTTTTGAAAAGATTGAGAAGATTATGCTGCCGAAGGACTATCTGGCATATCGTCTGTCCGGTGTACACTGTACTGACGTGTCGGATGCTTCCGGTATGCTGTTGTTTGATGTAAAGAATAAGTGCTGGTCCGATGAGATGATTGAAATTGTCGGCATCAAGAAGGAGCAGTTAGCTAAGATTTTTGAATCCTATGAGGTAGTAGGTACATTGACAAAGGAAGCTGCAGCGGAGCTTGATTTGCCGGAGACCGTAAAGGTTATCGCAGGTGCCGGTGACAATGCAGCAGGCGCGGTAGGTACCGGTACATTGGAGCATGGTATGTGCAGTGTTTCGTTGGGAACCTCCGGTACGGTATTTATTGCAACGGATGAGTTCGCAGTAGATGATGAGAACGCGATGCATTCCTTCGCGCATGCAAACGGCAAGTATCATTTCCTTGGCTGTATGCTTTCTGCGGCATCTGCAAATAAGTGGTGGATGGACGACATCATCGGAACCAAGGATTATCCGAAGGAACAGGAGGGCATCAATAAGCTCGGTGAGAATCCGGTATTCTTCCTGCCATACTTAATGGGTGAGCGTACCCCGCACAACAATCCAAATGCGAGAGGTACTTTCGTTGGTATGACGATGGATACGACCCGTGCGGATATGACCGAGGCAGTGCTTGAGGGTGTTACCTTTGCGCTTCGTGACGCGTTAGAAATCGCTCGTTCCTTTGGTGTAAAGATTGAGCGTGTGCGCTTAAACGGTGGTGGAGCAAAGAGTCCGTTATGGTGCAAGATTGTAGCTAACATTATGAATGTAAAGGTAGACAAGATTAACAGTGCAGAGGGTCCGGGCTTTGGTGCAGCGATTCTTGCGGCCGTAGGCTGTGGCAAGTTTGCATCCGTAGAAGAGGCTGCTGCAAAGTTGATTAAGGTAGTAGATACCACCGAGCAGGATCCGGAGCTGGTAGCAAAGTATGAAAAGAAGTATCAGGTATTCCGTCAGATCTACCCGGCATTGAAGCCTGTATACGAAGAAATTGTGAAGTAAGAGGTAATACATGGATATTTTAGAGCGTTTAAAAGAGGAACTTGGAGTTAAGAAAGAGCAGATTAAGGCAGCAGTCGATTTAATTGATGAAGGGAAGACGATTCCGTTTATTGCCAGATACCGGAAGGAGGTTACCGGAGGCTTAAACGATGAGGTACTGCGTAACCTGTCAGAGCGTCTGATTTATTTGAGGAATCTCGAAGAAAAGAAGGAGCAGGTACTTTCCAGCATCGAGGAGCAGGGTAAGCTGACCGACGAGTTGAAGGCTGCGATTTTAGCAGCCGAAACAATGGTAGTTGTTGAGGACTTGTACCGTCCGTATCGTCCAAAGCGCAGAACCCGTGCGACAGTTGCAAAGGAAAAGGGCTTAGATCCACTCGCAGAGCTGATTATGGCACAGGAGCTGACTGTACCGGCATTAGAGGCTGCAAAGGATTTTATCAATCCGGAGAAGGAAGTAGCAACCGCAGAAGAGGCCTTACAGGGCGCGATGGATATTTTGGCAGAATGTGTTTCGGATGAGGCGGATTATCGTATTTTCATTCGTAAGCTGACCTTTGACGAAGGAAGCATCAGCTCGGCTGCAAAGGATGAAAAGGCAGAATCTGTTTATGAAATGTACTATGCGTTTGAAGAGAAGCTAATCAAATTAGCCGGACATCGTGTGCTTGCGCTGAATCGAGGTGAAGCAGAAAAGTTTCTGACCGTAAAAATCAATGCTCCGAAGGACCGTATTTTAACGTATCTGGAAAAGCAGGTCATCAAGAAAAACAATCCGAATACCTCCGAGGTGCTTTCGGCAGTGGTGGCAGACAGCTACGACCGTCTGATTGCTCCGGCAATTGAGCGTGAAATCCGCAACGATTTGACGGAAAAAGCAGAGGATGGAGCAATCAAGGTATTTGGTAAGAATTTGGGACAGCTTTTGATGCAGCCGCCAATCACAGGACAGGTAGTGCTTGGTTGGGATCCGGGTCTGCGTACCGGTTGTAAATTAGCTGTTGTAGATTCTACCGGTAAGGTATTGGATACGGATGTAGTTTTTTTGGCATCTTCCAAGGCGAAGGTAGAAGAAGGAAAGCGCATTATTAAGAAACTGATTGAAAAATATAAGGTTACTTTGATTTCGGTGGGAAATGGTACGGCGTCCAGAGAGTCAGAACAGTTGATTGTAGAATTGCTGAAAGAGATTGATGCACCGGTACAGTATGTGATTGTCAGTGAGGCAGGTGCTTCGGTTTATTCCGCAAGTAAGCTGGCAACGGAGGAATTCCCGGATTTTGATGTGGCGCAGAGAAGTGCAGCTTCGATTGCAAGAAGATTGCAGGATCCGTTAGCTGAGTTGGTAAAAATTGAACCGAAAGCGATCGGTGTCGGACAGTATCAGCACGATATGAACCAGAAGAAGTTAAGCGAGGCACTGACCGGTGTGGTAGAGGATTGTGTAAACAAGGTTGGTGTCGATTTGAATACGGCATCGGCATCCTTGCTTGAGTATATTTCCGGTATTTCGAAGGTGATTGCGAAGAATATCGTGACCTACCGTGAGGAGAACGGAAAGTTCCGTACCAGACAGCAGTTACTTAAGGTGCCGAAGCTCGGACCGAAGGCATTCGAGCAGTGTGCCGGTTTCCTGCGTATCAATGACGGTACGAATCCGTTGGATGCGACCAGTGTGCATCCGGAGTCCTATGAGGCAACGGAGAAGCTGCTCGCGAAGCTGAATTTTACGACGGCTGACATCAAGAAGGTGCAGGCGGAGAGTAAGGCAGCGAGCGAAAAGGCAGCAGAGGAAGCGAAGGCTGCAAAGCAGGCAGCAGAAAAGCAGGCAAGAAAAGAGAAGTATAGCAAGAAGGAAAAGCAGGTTCAGCTGCGCAATACCAATACGGCGATGGGACAGCTTTTGTTAAAGGCAATGGGCAATGGCATTCCGGCACCGCAGGCAGAGGGAAAAGCTGCTTCGGCAAAGCCTGCTGCTGCAAGTACAGCAGGTAGCGGAACGGATACAAGTGCAGGGCTTTCGCGCCTTAGCACCATGATTAAGGATAAGAAGGCACTGGCGGCAGAGCTTGGCATCGGCGAGATGACGCTGACCGATATTATTCGTGAATTAGAGAAGCCGGGACGTGACCCGCGTGAAGAGATGCCAAAGCCGATTCTTCGTACCGATGTACTGGAAATGAAGGATTTGAGCGAGGGTATGATACTCAAGGGAACCGTGCGGAATGTTATCGACTTTGGTGCATTCGTGGATATCGGTGTACATCAGGACGGTTTGGTGCATATCTCGCAGATGGCAAAGGGACGCTTCGTAAAGCATCCGCTTGATGTGGTAAGCGTCGGTGACATCGTAGAGGTAAAGGTTATGAGCGTGGATGTGGCGAAGAAGCGCATTCAGCTGACAATGATATTGTAGAAAATAAGAAAAAAAAGCGGTTTGGGAATTTTCACAAACCGCTTTTTTTTATGGAATCATATTGTTTATAAATTATTCTTCGTCCGTAAGAAAGATTTGCGGCTCAAGCTCACTTAATGCATAAGAAGAAGCGACATTCAGATGTGGCTTGGAGTTGGCAAAGCTTTTTTGGATACGTGTGGCAATCGTGGTACAGTTTTCGTAGCTTGCAGATGGCAGCATGATAATGTACTGATTGACTGAAAAACGAGCATAAACATCGCCGCTGCGCAAGGACTGTGCAATCGTGCCGGACATACGCTCCATCGCGTTTGCCATCAGCGAGGTATCACTGTTTGGCTTTAAGGAGGTCAGGGTAATCAGACACAAAAATACGGAAAGTCCGCTACGGGCAGCACTTCTGGCTTCAATCTGGTACAGATTTTTGAAAACAGAATAGTCGCACAGGTAAGCCGTCTTTTGAGCATTCTGTTCCCGCAGATGCTCCTTGATAATATTCAAATCAGCAACCGGAGATTTTTCTTCCTTCATAATCTCCTGATACAGCTGCGTAAGTTCCTCGGAAGGATTGATGCCGAAGGAATCGTAAAACATTCGAATGACCTTATCATACTGCTCGATTGCCTTTTTGCGCTCACCGGTCAGATAAAGACTGCGAATCAGATGAAAGTGAAGCGGCTCATCGTATGGGTCAATCGCAACGGCAGCAGAACAAATCTGAATTACCTGCTCGTACTCCTCAGCAGCGAGCAAAAGCTCAATCATATTGTGAACAGCCTTGATATACAGGGAGTGATAATAAGTAGCAATCGGAATTGCCCAATCATCCTCTGCATTTTTCGGCAGAAACTTGCCCTTGTAGAGCTGAAAAGCATGATTATAATGTGCCAGTCGCTCGGAAACCGGAAGATTCGGGTCATCGGCAAGAGTGCAGGCATGTTCGAATTGGTCGATATCAACCTCATATGCTACATCGTTGTTCCAGGAGTAATTGTCGCGATGGTGCAGAATCAGCTTGGAGCTTGGATAATGCAGCTTGTCTAATGTGGTTCTGGCACGATGCAGAATGGTCTTTAAAGCATTTTCCGGATCAACATTGCTTTCGTTGTTGTGCCAAAGCAGGTTGATTAACGTTGCATGCGAAATTTCTTTTTTATGAAAAGTAATCAGGTACTCCAACAGAGTCCAAATTTTTTTGGAACGGTTATCCTGATCAGAGATAACATTTCCCTGATAGGTCAAGGTAAATTCGCCCAACATTCGGATTTGAATTTTATCAGCCATGTAAAAGTCCTTTCTGGATATAAAAAAGTAAAAACGTAACGCTATTATAGCTTTTTTTGTATCGGATGTCAATCAAAATGAAACTTTTTTTCGGAGAAAAGTACTTGAATTTGGAGTGAAAGTATGGTATAGGTTTATTAAGTAGGTGTAACAGTTACAAAAGAAAGAGAGGAAGTATAATGCCGATAGCTGTATCAAAGCGTGTTTTAAATGAAATGTGTTCGACCAGATTGTGTGTGGACCGGTATCAGAATGGGGAGTTGAGTGGTCGGATTTATAATAATTTTTTGCTGAGCCGATGGAATTTCAGAGTGTGATTCAGATGGCGCAGCTGTTGGAGGAGCTGTTTGATCGATTTGAATATCCGCAGCAGGTGATTGAGACGAGAAGCTTTCGTGAGGGAAAGAGAGAGAAAAACATCGATCAGGTGATTTTGAGTCAGCCGGTGCCGCAGGAGAAGCGAGGCGAGCTGGCTACCTTTCATGTGAAGGTAATTTTCCGCCAGCATGCAACCTGGCAGGGAAGTGTCCTGTGGATTGATGAGAATAAAGAAGAAAATTTCCGCAGCTTTTTGGAGCTGTGTGCATTGCTTGACAGTGCGCTGGCATAGCTTGTTTGGATTTGTTGGGAAAAGTATGCTATGTACCTTTAAGATTTTCTTGTGTTAAAACACAAGAAAATCTCTTGACAGAGTGCAGGAAAAGAGGTATTATGTTCCGCATAGGGCAGATGCCTTAAATAAAATTTTATAGTGATTCTTCGGGGCAGGGTGAAATTCCCGATCGGCGGTATAGTCCGCGAGCGTCTTCGGATGCTGATTTGGTGCGATTCCAAAACCGACAGTATAGTCTGGATGAGAGAAGAGTTTTCAGTGGGACGCAGAAGCTGCGTCTGTTTCTGGAACGTGCTTTTATACCCTCGGAGTGTATCCGGGGGTTTTGTTTTGCGTGTCGGCAGGAGAATGAGAAAGATTGTCCTGCCAGCCTATATAATATGTAGGTAGTCGCCGCGCGACTGCACAATGCAAGGCAAAACTACCCGTGTGCGAAGGGAAGCTTACGCAACAGGTACAAAGAGGGAATGCGTAGAAGAATCCGGAAAGGCTGGTTTTATGAAAGGTTTAAAGACGCTGTTTGAAACGGCAAAGGAGAACGTAGGATTCCTCGTTCTGAGTGTAGCGATTGTGGTTACGATTCTGGTGGTAGCCTATGGCGCAGAGTATCTGATTGCAAAGGGACGTGGTGAAAAACGGACCAAGGAAAAGCTGCGGATTCACCGGATGACGTTGATTGCAATGCTTACGGCGATTGCAGAGGTACTGATGTTATTTGAGATACCGTTGTGGTTTTTGCCGGCATTTTACGAAATCGACTTAAGTGAGCTTCCGGTAATTATCGGAGCGTTTACGTTAGGACCGGTGGCCGGAGTTACGATTGAATTTTTAAAGATTGTGCTGAATCTTTTGATTAACGGAACCGCGACTGCATTTGTCGGTGAATTTGCGAATTTCCTGATTGGCTGTGCGTTTGTGGTACCGGCATCTATTTTCTATTATGCCAAAAAGACGAAAAAAAATGCAATCATTGGTTTGGTTACCGGTACAGTGACCTGTGCGCTGGTGGGCTGCTTTTTGAACGCATTCGTATTGCTTCCGGCATACAGCAGGGCATTTCATATGGAAATGGATGTATTGATTGCAATGGGAACCGAGAAAAATTCATTGATTTCCGGTATGTTCAGCTTTGTTGTGTTTGCAGTAGCACCGTTTAATATTTTAAAGTGTGGCATTGTTTCGGTAATTACGCTGTTTATTTACAAGAAAATTAGTCGTTTGCTGAAGGCAGGACAGTTGTAATTTTTCTAAAATCTGATATAATAGAGCTAATTTAAGGTCACGGGCCGGAGACGGCTCGTGATAATAGCTTTATGACGGAAGGAAGTTACAATGGAAGAAATCAGATTTAGTGTGAAAATGAAAGTAATTGATATGTACCGCTTTTTGATGTATTTAAGCTATAGCGGACGTTCCTGTGTGATTAACATGGTAATCAGTATCGGTGCGTTGGTGCTGTTGATTGCCGGTGTGGCAGATTCGACCGGTGCGAAGGTAGCACTGGGACTGATTGCAGCATTGTTCCTGGTTGTAAATCCAATCTTTTTGTATTACCGCGCAGCCAAGCAGGTAAAGCTCAATCCGGCGTATGAGAAGCCGATGGATTATTTGGTAAATGACGAGGGCATCTTGATTTCACAGGGAGAGGAGACGATGCCGGTGGAATGGAGCTGCCTGACTAAGGTAGTAGAAAAGAAGCATGCGATTTATGTTTTTGCCAATGTTTCGGCAGCGGTATTCCTCTTGCTTCCGAAGTCTGCGTTAGCAGAGCAGGAGGCAGCGTTCAAGGATGTGCTGAAGGCAAAGACAGAGGGTAAGGCATGCAAGTGCAAATGGAAAGTGTGAGCATATGATAATCGAGAGTTTTAGTACACAGGACACATTTCAGTTTGGAAAGCAAATCGGCGAAGAGGCGAAGCCGGGCGATATTATTTGTCTGGATGGTGACCTTGGAACCGGAAAAACTGTTTTTACACAGGGAGTCGCTGCGGGGCTTGGGATTACGGAGCCGGTCAGCAGTCCGACCTTTACGATTGTACAGGTATATGAGGAGGGCAGACTTCCGCTGTATCATTTTGATGTTTACCGGATTGCGGATATCGAGGAGATGGAGGAAATCGGCTATGACGATTACTTTTTCGGAAAGGGACTTTGCCTGATCGAGTGGTCGGAGCTGATTTCTGAGCTGCTTCCGAAGCGGGTAATCCGGGTAAGGATAGAAAAGGATTTGGACAAAGGATTTGATTATCGGAGGATAGTGTATGAAAATATTAGCGATTGACAGCTCGGGGCTGGTGGCTTCGATTGCGCTGTTAGAGGATGAAACTCTGATTGCGGAATATACGGTGAATTATAAGAAAACGCATTCGCAGACGCTGCTTCCGATGATTGATGAGCTGGTAAGGATGACGGAGCAGTCGTTGGAAGAAATTGATGCGATTGCGGTGGCAGAGGGACCGGGTTCGTTTACCGGACTCAGAATCGGTGCGGCAACCGCGAAGGGACTTGGCTTGGCGTTGAATAAGCCAATCATCGGAGTACCGACGGTAGACGCGCTGGCTTACAATATTTTTGGTTACGAGGGTGCGATTTGTCCATTGATGGATGCGCGCAGAAATCAGGTATATACCGGAATTTATCGTTTTGGCGCAGGAGAGCTGGCAGCGTTGCAGCCGCAGTGTGTGGTAGCACTGGAGGAAATCATCACACAGCTGAATGTGTTAGGAAAATCGGTAATATTCGTGGGAGACGGCGTAGAGGTATATAAGGAGCAGCTGGAGGCACAGCTGCTGGTACCGTATCAATTTGCACCGGCACATTGCAACAAGCAGCGTGCAGCGGCAGTAGGAACGTTGGCGCAGATTTATTACAGAGAAGGCAGAGTGCAGACGGCGGCGGAGCATGCTCCGGTGTATTTGCGGCTTTCGCAGGCAGAACGGGAGCGAAAGGAAAGAGAGGAGCGTGCAGAGCGTGCAGATTCGTAGAATGCAGGAGGAGGATCTTGCACAGGTGTGCGAGCTGGAAAACGCGATTTTTTCGGAGCCTTGGAGCGAAAAGAGCTTTGCAGATTCGATGAAGAAGCCGGAGAACTGTTATCTGGTGGTAGAGGAAGCCGGAGAGATTTTGGGCTATTGCGGTCTTTGGGGCGTAGCAGGCGAAGGACAGATTTGCAATGTGGCAGTCCGGCCTACGGTGCGCAATCAGGGAATTGCAAAGGCGATGCTTGCAGAGTTGATTCGCGAGGGAGATGCGGCGGGTCTGACGGCTTACACGCTGGAGGTAAGAGTCAGCAATCTTCCGGCAATTCGTGTATATCACGGGCTTGGCTTTGAGGATGCAGGTGTGAGAAAGAATTTTTATACAAAGCCGCAGGAGGATGCGCTGATTATGTGGAAGTAGTTCCCTCTGTTTTTTTGCTGGAAAGTATGATACGATAATTCCAAAAGATGATGAAATCGTGCGTTGAAATGGAGGAACAGTATGATACAAAAGCAGGAAAGGACGCAGGCGCAGCTGTACTGCAATTGTTGCGGGCGACGGCTGAAGTCGGTGGATGGTGTATTACGCGAGGATGCGCTTTGTGTAAAAAAAGAATGGGGATATTTTTCGAAGAAGGATTTGCAGGTACACAGCTTTTTGGTCTGTGAGGCTTGTTATGATAGAATGATAAAACAGTTTCATATACCGGTAACGGTAGAAGAAAAACGCGAGGTATTATAGCCTTGCGTTTTTTGTGTTAAAGGAAAGAAGTCGTTTTACGACTATTTCCTTTAACACAAAACCCTCCGGGGGATGCAAAGCGAACATAGTTCGCTTGCACAGTTTGCGTAAGACGCAAACTGGTTAAACGGATGAAATCCGTTTTATACGCGCGAGCAGTAGATGTCACTTTGTGACCGCGCGTCAGCGCGAGAGTTTGCAAAGCAAACTCTTTTTTTAGGTTAAAGGAAAGAAGGTTTTTGAAATTTGACTTGATTTTGATAGAATAGTGGAAAATTGTTGTGATTTTTACAGTATTATTGTATAATAGAAGAGGTAAAATGTATCTTTAGGTCATGGAAATGACAAAAGAGGAAATACATAGGAAAGAAGGAAACAAAATGGAACAGCATTTGGAACTTGTTTCTGAACAGGATGGGTTGAAGCTTTCCGGATATTTGATTGTACCGGAGCAGCCGAAGGCAGTCTTGCAGATTGCTCATGGTATGTGCGAGCATAAGGAGCGGTATTATCCGTTCATGCGTTATATGGCAGAGCAGGGCTATGCCTATGAAATTCATGATCACAGAGGTCACGGAAAGAGTGTGCGTTCGCCGGAGGATTTGGGGTATTTTTATGACAATGGCGGAGAGGCGTTGGTAGAGGATTTGCATCAGGTGACACGGGAGTTAAAAAAGAGATTTCCTAAGCTGCCTTATTTTTTGTTTGGACATAGTATGGGTTCCATGGCAGTACGCTGTTATACGAAGAAATACGACGATGAGCTGGATGGACTGATGGTATGCGGTTGCCCGGCAAAGAATCCAATGGCAAAGCTCGGTTTGCAGTTAGAGCGTTTGCTGAAGCTGTTTATGGGAGGACATGCCAGAAGCAAGTTGGCAGATAAGCTGTTTTCGGATGGCTTTGAAAAGTCGTTTGCGCAGGAAGGAATACCGCATGCGTGGATTTGCTCGGACAAAGAAGTAGTACTTGCCTACAATGACAATCCGCTTTGTAATTTTACGTTTACGCTCAATGGTTATGAATCCCTGCTTTGGCTGGTGCTTCATACTTATACCACAGAAGGCTGGGCAATGAAAAATGCAAAGCTGCCGATTCATTTTGTTTCAGGAAGCGATGATCCTTGCATGATTTCGAAAGAAAAATTCAATGATGCGGTTCAACTGATGAAGCAGGTGGGATATACGAGGGTAACCAGTCATTTGTATGAAGGAATGCGTCATGAGATTTTAAACGAAACGGGCAAAGAGCAGGTCTATGCAGACATCTTGGCGTTTTATGACAAATTATTGGAAACGAGAAGGATAGAATGATTACACCGGAAAATATAGTTGCTTTATTTTATTTATACAAAACGAATAAGAGGGAAGAGGCGCTCATCGAAGAACGGCTACGTGTGGCACAGTCGGATCAGGAATGGATGGAAAATCTGCAGCACAAGGCGGGAGCGCTGCGGCAGATGTATCTGGAAAATGAAAATTATCTGGATATGTACTGGCGACCGTTTATGAAGGGGAAGGAAAAGCTGACGGAGGAGCTTGCGCTTGCACTTTATGATGAACTGGTGCAGATGTTCAATGAATATCTGGAGGATGATTTGTTCATCATCGAAGTCGGTGAGCTGTTAGAGAGCTACTTCAAGGAGAGTGGTATGGTTGAAAAGCATATTACGACCATGGCAATCCTTGGAGTGATTTACAGCAACCTGCCGGGAGAGTTCTTTGGGGACCGTACCCTTTATATGATTGATGAGATTCTGAAATATATTCCGCAATATGACAGTCTGCAGGACAATGATGCCAAACAAAACATCATTTTTGCGGTTGCCAACCGGGCATATGTGCTGATTACTCAGGGAAAACTCACAACGCAGGAATGTATTGATGAGATTGAGGCAGTGGTTCGGTTTTATGAGAATCCGGACATCATCTGTCATACCGGAAATCTGGTAAATTTGGAGGAGCATGCACAGCGCGCCAAGAACGACCTGATTTTGGCAGTGTTAAAGAAGCTGGAGGAGAAGGAGGACAACGCGAATTTTGCAGAGTATGCCTACCAATCCATTCACGCGATGTATCAGGATGCGTTAGAGGAGGCCAGACAGGAGGAGCAGAAGGAGTTGGATATAGAAACGCGTATCTATTTCTGCTATTACAAGATTTTGCTGGAGCGCGGAGAAATCAGCAGGGAAGCATGTTACGCGGCATATCGGCGATATTACGATTATCACATGAATAAACCGGTGCAAATCGATAGTAACTCCCCGGCTTTTCGTCGGAGTGTCCGGTTTGTGCTGATGTTGGAGTATTTGGATGAATTGTTGCAGCTGGCACCGAAGGAAGAAAAGGAAAAGCTGATTCATGATTTCTGTGATTACATCAAGGAAATACCGAAAAAGCAAAATGATATTTTTGTGACACGTCTGATATATGATGCGTTGCAGAAGATTTTGCCGGAGATTACCGAAAAGATGGATCCGTTCGAGCTGTTATTGGAGGTTGTTGTCGAGCGTGACATTGCGGTTACGGTGCATGTAGAGATGGTGAGTCATATTGCAAAGCTGTTGCTTGAGATGATTTACAAGAAAAAGCCGGAGATGTTGCTTGGAACCTTGGGCGCGAGTTCGATGGAGGAGGTCTTGCAGCGTCGAGATGAGTTTTTCTTTTTCTTAAAGAGCTCAAGTCTCCTGCATGACATTGGCAAGGTAAATATCAGCTATGTAACCAAGAACCAGATACGTTTGCTGAACAATATCGAGTATGCGTGTATCAGTAAGCATCCGGAGCTGGGTGAAGGGTTAGTCAGGGCGAATGAACTGTTAAGCTGTTATGCACCGGTTATTTTGGGACATCACAAGAGCTGGAACGATCAACGAGGATATCCGTATGAGTATCTTTGCCATACGATACCGGAGGCGCTGATGATTGATTTGGTTCAGTTTAGCGATTGTATTGATTCGGCGACCGATTATCTGGGAAGAACGTATGCGATGTCGAAAACCAGCCAGCAGGTACTGGAGGAGTTTCGCAGGGATAAGGGAACCATATATAACCCGCAGCTGGTGGATTTGTTGTCCGAGGATAAAGAAACGCAGCAGAAGGTGGCAGACCTGACCACCAAGGGGCGTATTGAAATCTGCTGCGATATTTATAAAAAATATTATGAATAAGAGATAGGAGGATGTGTATGAAGAAGTCATTAGGAAGAAGACTGACTGCAGTCGTATGTGTTGCAGTTGTCGTAGTAGCGTTGTTAGTCGGACTTGTAGCAATTCAGGAGACAAGCCGAGTGACTACAGCAGATGCGGAAGAGCTGATGATGGCAATGAGTGAGCTGCAGGCATCGAAGGTAAACAATACCATACAGAGAATCGAGCAGTCGGTAGATACGCTGGCGGATATTACAAGAACCACCATTGCGGATTTTGCACAGTTTAAGCTCGATAAGTATTATGTAAACCGTTGTACCAATGCGATAGAAACGACGGCGCTGGAGCTGGGCTCGTATACGGAAGGTGCCATGACGGTGTACATAAGATACAATCCGGTATTTACTGAGCCGACCTCCGGTTTGTTTTTGGTAAAGGGCGAACGGATTTTTAAGAAGGAGACTCCGACGGATTTTAGTATGTATGACCCATCCGATTTGGAGCATGTAGGCTGGTATTATATTCCGGTAAATGCGGGAAAAGCAGTGTGGATGGACCCGTATTTGAATGAGAACGTAAATCTCTATATGATTTCTTATGTAGTTCCGCTTACCAAGGAAGGAACCAATGTCGGTATCGTCGGTATGGATGTTAATTTCTCGGATATTCAGGCGCAGGTTGAGAGCGTAAAGCTTTACGAAACCGGATACGCTTATCTGATTAATACGGAAAATAAGATTTTGGTGCATAGAGATCATGCTACCGGTACCAGTTTAGAGGAGGTGCTTCCGGAGGATTTTGCGATTTTGCAGGATGCAGAAAAGGAAGGTATGCTCGTTGAGGCAGGCAAAAACAGCATTATATATACGACATTGCAGAATGGTATGAAGATGGTCGTTTCGGTACCGCAGTCGGAGCTGCAGGCGACGACCAATACGCTGACACAGAAGATTGTAGTGGTTATGCTTGTGGTTATTGCTGTTTCGGGTATTTTGGCAATGCTCTTTGCGAAATCAATTTCGACTCCGATTAAGAAGCTGACCGGTGTGATTCGGGTAACAGCAGATTTGGACTTTGCAACCAAATTAGATACCGAGAAGTTAGTGAAGCAAAAGGATGAAATCGGAGATATGGCAAAAGCGATTCTGCATATGAGAGAATCGTTAATCGAAATGGTGCGCGATATTAATCTTTCGTGCAGTAATTTGGTGGAAAGTGCAGCGACGCTTCAGGAAACCTCCAAGGGAATCGATGAGATTGCAGAAAACAATTCGGCATTGACTGAAGAGCTGGCAGCGGGAATGGAGCAGACCGGCGAGGCTGCAAGCCAGATTCAGCAGAATCTGACGGAGATTCAGGAAAATGCGGTATCCATTGAAAAGCTTTCCGATGACGGTTATAAGCTATCCAAGGAAATCGAAGACCGTGCGGCAGCACTGGCATCCTCTACGCAGGAGGCTTCGGATAAGACGAAGGAAATGTACGATACGGTAAAGAAGGATACGGAGCTGGCATTAGAAAAGTCAAAGGCGGTAGAGCAGATTAATCAGCTGACCAATGCGATTGCCGAGATTTCGACCCAGACCAGTCTGCTGGCACTGAATGCTTCGATTGAGGCAGCGAGAGCAGGAGAGGCAGGCAGAGGCTTTGCGGTAGTGGCAACGGAAATCAGTAAGCTGGCACAGCAGACCAACGATACGGTAGAAAACATCAACCAGATTGTCGGAGAAGTAAACGAAGCGGTACTGGATATGGCGAAATGTTTGGATGTATCAATGGAATTTATTGCAGATACGGTACTGGAAGATTATGAGAACTTCGGTAAGGTAAGTGAGCAGTACCAGCATGATGCAGATATTGTTGAGGATAGTATGTCTGAGGTAAATACTGCGATTGTTAAGCTGGCAGAGAATATTGCACAGATTAAGACCGCAATGGACGGCATCGGCATTACCGTAAACGAAGCAGGTATCAGTATCAATGAGATTGCTACCAGTACGCAGAACATGGCAGAAAAGACCGGCCAGAATAAGCAGGTTGCGGACGGTAGTGTAGAGAATGTGGAAATGCTGAATAATATTGTAGCGAGATTCAAGATGGAAGAATAGACAGAAGTATGCTGGTGTAGAAACGATAAAAAAGAGGCTGTGTGAACGGCCTCTTTTTTGTGTTGAAGGAAAGTAGTCACTTTATAACAATCGGAATCAAAATTTGATTAGGCATTGACATGCTTTTTGATGGCATCGAAGCTTTCCTTGCTGACGACATGTTCAATGCGGCAGGCATCCTCAGACGCAATGTCTTCCGGTACGCCAAGGCTGATGAGCCAGGAGCAAAGCAGTTCGTGCCGTTCATAAATCATTTCGGCAATCTCGAGTCCGCTATCGGTCAGATAAATAAAACCGGCATCGGTAACGGTAATGTGATTTTTTTCGCGCAAATGCTTCATGGCAATGCTGACGCTGGATTTCTTGAAGCCAAGCTCCGTTGCAATATCAACCGCCCGTACCACAGGAAGTCGTTTACTCAGGATGAGTATCGTTTCTAAGTAATTCTCAGCAGATTCATTTATGTTCATAATTAGTTAACCCCTTTGCAATAATAGTGTTTTCATAACGTAAAAAATACCAAGAATAGTATAGCATGTTTCTAAGGGATTTTCAAATACAAAAAATAAAAGTATTGACATCTAACAAAAGTTAGCTTATACTAACTAAAGATGATTGATTTCAGCCGGTACTGCAGGCAGCAACAAGGAGCAGAAAGGACGTGTAGAGGAATGAGCGTAGTTATTATTGGGGGACATGACCGGATGGTCAGCCAGTATAAGAAGATTTGCAAGGAATATAAATGTAAGGCAAAGGTGTTCACGCAGATGAGTGCGGATTTGAAAAATCAGATTGGGAAACCGGATTTGGTGATTTTGTTTACAAACACTGTGTCACATAAAATGGTAAAATGTGCGGTGGCGGAAGCGGAGCGTGCCAATGCGAATATCGTCAGATGTCATACCAGCAGTCAGAGTGCTTTGGGGGAGATTTTAGAACGCGAATGTACATATGCTTGTTAAAAATAAGAATACACGAGCATGACTTGTTATATTGAATAATAAGGTAAAAGAGGAGAATGGCTGGTAACCTTCTTCTCTTTTTTAAAAGAGGGTATCCCGAAAGTCATACAACGAAGTGCCTGCGAATAAAATAGCCTTGGATTATGAAAGCAGGAGTTTGGTTCATGCAGGTACAGGGTGTGAAGAGCCGGGGAGACCAGGGTGCGACGAAGGCAATGCAGGCGCATACGAGGGGATACGCGGAGGTAGTGAAGGATTGGAAAAGTAACGAAGTGCAGGGGCTGAGCTCGCAGGAGGCAGCAAAGAGGCTGGCTACATATGGGAAAAATGAGTTTGTCGGAGCCAAAAAGCGGAGTCTGCCAGTACGCTTTTTAGCACAGTTTTCGGATTTTATGATTTTGGTGCTGATTGCGGCAGCCGTAGTTTCCTTTGTGATTTCGGTGCTGAATCATGAAACCGATTTTGTGGATCCGATTATTATTTTGGCGATTGTAATCTTAAATGCAGTGCTTGGTGTGATGCAGGAGCAAAAAGCAGAGAAGTCTTTGGAAGCATTAAAAAAGCTGTCTGCGCCGGCGGCCATGGTGTTGCGGGAAGGAAGCTATCGCAGGATACCGGCAAGGGAGCTGGTACCGGGCGACATCATTCGGGTAGAGGCAGGAGATTATGTGCCGGCAGATGCAAGGCTTTTGGCGGCAACCGGATTGCAGGTAGATGAGTCTGCGCTGACCGGAGAGTCGGTTGCGGTAAGAAAATCTGCGACCGGGCTATGTAAAGCAGATGCGATGCTAGCAGAACGCTGCAATATGATTTATTCGACCTGCATTGTGACCGGAGGGCACGCAAAAGCAGTGGTGGTGGCGACAGGAATGGGAACGGAGGTCGGCAGAATCGCAGATATGATTCTCAATGACGAGGCACCGGATACTCCATTGCAAAAGCGCCTGGCGCAGATTGGCAAGGGGTTAGGAATGGCGGCTTTGGGCATCTGCGTTGCCATCTTTTTGATGGGAGCAGTGCAGGGGAGAGATATTTTTGATATGTTTATGACCAGCGTCAGTCTGGCAGTTGCGGCGATTCCGGAGGCATTGCCGGGGCTGGTAACGATTATGCTTTCGCTCGGAGTACAGCGCATGGCGCAGAAAAATGCGGTAATCAAGCATTTGCCGGCAGTGGAAACGTTGGGAAGTGCCACCTATATCTGTTCGGACAAAACCGGTACTCTGACGCAGAATGAGATGCGAGTCGTCAGGGTATGTACGTTGGACGGAGAAGCAAATAAGAGAGAACGGGAGCGCATCTTGAGCTGTGCCGCGTTGTGCAGCAATGCAACTCTGAGCTTTGAAAAGCGGAAGGTAAAGGTAACCGGAGAGGCGACGGAAAAGGCATTGGTAAAAGCACTCTATGAGGAAGGAATTCTCAAGGATCAGTTAGAGCTTCGCGTCCGACGACTGGCAGAGCAGCCGTTCGATTCGGTAAAAAAGACAATGACCACACTGCATGAAGCTCCGGAGGGAAGGGTTTGTATTACCAAGGGAGCGCCGGAGATTTTGCTTCATTCCTGTAGCTACTATGAACAGGCAGGAAGGGTAAAGCCGATGACGGAGGCTGTGGCGGCGCAGCTAAGGGGGCTGTGCCGGAGATTGAGTAAAGAAGCTTTGCGTGTTTTAGCGGTTGCCTGGAAGCGTTGCGAGGAGAACGGTGACCGGGCGGAGGCAGCGTTGAAGGCGGGCTCAGAGCAGCTGGTGTTTTTAGGTTTTGTGGGAATGATGGACCCGCCAAGAGAGGAAGCCGCAGAATGTGTCCGGAAATGTCGTGCGGCGGGAATTACACCGGTCATGATTACCGGAGACCATATCTTGACTGCCTGTGCGATTGCAAGGCAGTTGGGGCTATTGATAGAGGAGGAAGGCGAGAAGGCAATCTCCGGTGCAGAGCTTGAAAAAATGAGTGAGGAAGAGCTGCGGCAGAGCATACGGAAGTACCGCGTGTTTGCCAGAGTATCACCGGAGCACAAGGTGCGCATTGTCCGGGCACTGCAGCAGTCCGGAGAAATCGTGGCAATGACGGGAGACGGTGTCAACGATGCTCCGGCACTAAAGGCAGCGGATATCGGCTGTGCAATGGGAAGAAACGGAACGGATGTAGCCAAAAATGCGGCGGATATGGTTCTGTTGGATGACAACTTTGCCACGATTGTCGAAGCCGTACAGGAGGGACGCGGAATCTATGACAATATAAGAAAGTCCGTACACTTTCTGCTTTCGAGCAATATCGGAGAAATCATTACGATTTTCAGTGCAATTCTTTGCCGGATGCCTTCGCCGTTGGCGGCAGTGCAGCTGCTGTGGGTCAATCTGGTAACGGATTCTCTGCCGGCATTGGCGTTGGGCGTAGAGCCGCCCGAAGAGGGAATCATGCGACGCAAGCCCCTGTCTCCGGAAAAAGGATTGTTTGCAGATGGATTGATTATGCAGATTGTCGTCGAGGGAATCATGATTGGATTGCTGGCAATGATAGCATATCAGCTGGGCGGAAGCACCTATGCCTTTGGCGTCCTTTCTTTTTCACAGCTGTTCCATGCGTTCAATGTACGAAGCAGCCGCTCCTTATTTGAAATCGGTTTCTTTCGCAATCGGCGCATGACACTTGCCTTTACCATATGTGCAGTGATGCAGGTGGCAGTGCTTTCGATACCGATGGCAGCGAGGATTTTCTCAGTAGTACCCCTGACCCTGAAGGGCTGGGGAATCGTATTGGGGCTTTCTGTGGTTCCGATTGTGGTAGTAGAGCTGCAAAAACGCAGTCGGAAAAGAAAGAAGGATTAAGCAGGGATTAGAGTTTTATGAGAAATGCCCGCAGACTCTTTTAAACGAAGAAAAACTGTGCTAAGATAAGTACAGAAGAGAAAAGGAGGAAAAGGGATGGCAATGTTTGGAATGTTTCATGGAATGTTTTTCCTTGTATTTTTTGCAGTATTTGCGGTGATAATTTTTTCGATTGGAAAGAGCGCTTTGCAATGGGGACGGAACAATCGTCAGCCGGTGCTGACGGTGCCTGCGGAGGTGGTTGCAAAGCGTGAGCATGTTAGCGGACATCACGGACACAACAATATGCATTATCACAGCAGTACGAGCTACTATGTGACCTTTGAAGTCGAGAGCGGAGACCGGATGGAGCTGCAGGTAAATGGTGACAACTACGGTTATATGATTGAAGGGGATTTCGGCAGACTGACCTTTCAGGGAACCCGTTTTTTGAGCTTCGACCGAGGCTGATGATGGCAGTGAAGATGAAAAAGAAGTAAGGAAAGTACGGCAGCGATTTGTGCTTTCTAAAAAAACAGGCGGAGGCCGGTTTTGATGCAGCTATGCCAAAGGGCAGCTGCGTCAAAGCCGGTTTTTTTTTGCAGCTTCTTTTCCGTAGTTAAAGAAATTAGTTATTTGCTACAGTGAAAACTAAAATAGTACATGAAAGGATGAAAAAAGACATTGAAATCCGAATGGATTGTGCTATAATGACCGCAGATACAAAAAATCGCAAAAGGTGCGATGGACAACAAGGAAAAATATCTCAAAATCAAGGAAGAAGTGAGGTAGTGAGATGGACGTGAAGAAATCAAAGCTGCGATGGTTATGGGAAAATATGCAGGGTTACCGGGGAGTGTATATACTTGGCTTGCTGGGTACGGTAGTGTACAATATACTCCAGCTGACGGTGCCGGTATTTTCGGAGAAGATTGTCGATTTGTTCTTGACCGGAGAGGATGCGGCGAACAACCTGGCAACGAAAAAAGACTTGTTAATTTGGCTGCTGGTGGGCATGGTAGGTGTAACCTTTGCCAGAACCGTAATTGTGTATCTGACTTGTATGGATTTTGAGAAGGTATCCCAGCAGGTGCTTTACCGGGTGCGAAATTTTCTTTTTAAGAAGATAGAGCATCAGGATATGAAGTTTTATGATAATTACCGGACGGGTGATTTGATGACACGTCTGACCGGAGATTTGGATGCTGTGCGTCATATGGTGGCATGGGTCATTCGTATGATTGTGGAGTCACTTGCCCTGGCAGGAGCAACAGCAGTATATTTCTTCTATATGAATTGGAAGCTTGCACTTGCGCTGTTGGCAATCGCACCGTTTATTTTTCTGATTATCGTATTGTTCCGGAATAAGGTCGGTCCGATGCATGCGTTGCTGCGCGAAAAGATGTCTGCGATGAATACGGCAGCACAGGAGAATATATCCGGAAACCGCGTGGTAAAGGCATTTGCGAGAGAGCAGCACGAAATCGAGAAGTTTGATGAAAAGAACCGAGATTATTGCGAAACCAATCAAAAGACGGCATTCGTATGGCTGCATTATTTTCCGTATGTGGAGACCTTTGCAAATCTGCTTCCGGTGGTATTGCTGCTGGTCGGTGGTCTGTTCTTAATTAATGGAGAGCTGACGATGGGTGAGTATGTTGCGTTTTCGGGTCTGACCTGGGCGTTAGCAAACCCGATGCGTAATCTTGGCAGTATTATGAACGAATTTCAGCGTTTCTCCGCAGCATCGGCAAAGGTTATGGAAATCTACTATTCGGAGCCGACGATTGTGGATTGCCCGACACCGGTGGAGAAGGAAGGAAAGCTGCGCGGCAAGATTGAATTCCGCCATGTCAGCTTTGCGTATAACAAAAAGAGCGTGTTAAAGGATATTAGTTTTACGGTAGAGCCGGGTAAGACATTGGCAATTATGGGTGAGACCGGCTGTGGTAAGACCTCGCTGATTCAGCTGATTCCGCGTTTTTATGATGCAGAGGCGGGAACGGTGTTAGTCGATGATGTACCGGTACAGGAGTACCGCTTGTGCGATTTGCGCCGGAGTATTGGTATGGCGACACAGGATGTATTGCTGTATTCGGATACGATTGACGGAAACATTGCGTATGGTGACAGTTCAATGTCCAACCGCAGAGTAATGCGTTTTGCGCAGTATTCGGCAGCAGATGAATTTATTTCGAAGATGCCGGAGGGATATAATACGATTGTCGGTGAGCGTGGTGTCGGCTTGTCCGGCGGACAGAAGCAGCGTATTTCGCTGGCGCGTGCAATGGCAATCAAGCCGTCCATTCTGATTCTGGATGATACGACCTCGGCGGTGGATTTGGAAACAGAGAAGCACATTCAGGACAGTCTGAATCATTTGGACTTTGTATGTACAAAGATTATTATTGCACAGAGAATTTCTTCGACGAGAAATGCGGATTGCATCATTGTATTAAAGGATGGCGAAATCGAAGAGTCCGGTACGCATGAGGAGCTGATTGCAAAGCGTGGCTACTATTATGAGCTGGTAAAGCTACAGGGCGGCGAGGAAGTGCTGGAACGTAAGAGAATGCAGGAAACGGAAGGGGGCAGATAAGTATGGCAAGAAATACCTTTAAAGAAGATGAAATCTTAGAAACCCCATTTGAAGTGAAGCATTTACTGAGGGCTTCGGTATATATCAAAAAATATATAAAGCGCATGGGCTTTGCACTGTTTTTGAGTGCACTTGCCGGAATTACAGGTCTGCTGTCACCGATGATTGTGCAGTATGCGTTGGATGTATCCATTCCGCAGGGAAACAAAGAGCAGTTGTTTTTGCTGGTGTTTCTGCTGATTGGAACCTATGCAATCAGTATTCTGTTTGCAACGCTGCGCTCAAGGATTATGACTACGGTAGGACAGAGCATTGTCTATGACATCCGAAAGGATTTGTTTGCCCATTTGCAGAAGCTGCCGTTTAAGTATTACGATGACCGGCCGCACGGCAAGATTATGATTCGTGTCGTAAACTATGTAAACTCCGTATCGGATATGCTTTCCAACGGTTTAATCAACGTAGTATTAGAAGTAATCAATATGATATTTATTGTTATCTTTATGCTGCTCGTGGATGTGCCGTTGTCGCTTGTCGTATTTGCCGGAGTGCCGGTATTTGCGCTGATTCTCGGTTATATTAAGAAGCATCAGCGGAAGGCATGGCAGATGGTATCCAACAAAAATTCCAACCTGAATGCCTATTTGCAGGAAAATATTGCAGGTGCGAGAATTACCCAGATTTTTGCCAGAGAAGATGAGAATGCTGAGATTTTTGAGACCTTGTCCGAAAAGTGTAAGGAGAGCTGGATGGAGGCGGTAAAGTATTCGAATCTGGTGTGGCCGTCGAGTGATAATGTGGCGGTGGCAATCCGTGCGGCAATCTATATCGTCGGACTTCTGGTGCTGGGACCGGAAACGGTGTCGGTAGGTACGATTGTAGCCATCGGCTCTTATGCGTCTCGTTTCTGGCAGCCGATTATGAATCTTGGAAATATCTTTAATAACTTTATCAATAACATTGCATATCTGGAGCGTATTTTTGAAACACTGGATGAGCCGATCACGGTGGACAATACACCGGATGCAACTGAAATGCCGAAGATTCGCGGCAAGGTAACCTTTGAAGAGGTATGCTTTGGATATGAAGAGGGACAGAGGGTGCTGGACAAGGTTTCCTTTACCGTAAATCCGGGGGAAAGCGTAGCACTGGTAGGTCCGACCGGAGCAGGCAAGAGTACCATCGTAAATCTGATTTCGCGTTTTTATAATGTAAACAGCGGAAGAGTGCTGATTGATGATGTAGACATTTCCAAGGTAACGCTGCATTCTTTGCGTTCCCAGATGGGTATCATGCTTCAGGACAGCTTTATTTTCAGCGGAACCATAGAGGACAACATTCGTTACGGAAAGCTGGATGCAACGCAGGAGGAAATCAAAAAAGCAAGTGGCATTGTTTGTGCGGACAGCTTTATCGAAGGAATGAAGGACGGCTATCAGACCGAGGTAAAGGAACGCGGTTCCCTGCTTTCGCAAGGACAGAAGCAGCTCATCAGCTTTGCCAGAACCCTGCTTTCGGATCCTGCCATTCTGGTGCTGGATGAGGCGACCTCCAGTATTGACGTGCAGACCGAAAAGGCATTACAGCAGGGACTCAATGCAATGCTTGAGGGAAGAACCTCGTTTATCATTGCACATCGTTTATCGACCATCAAGAATTGTGATAAGATTATGTACATTTCCGACGGCGGTATTCAGGAATGCGGTACTCATGAAGAGCTGATGAACAAGAAGGGACATTATTATAAGCTGTATACTTCGCAGATGAATGACCTCTTCGGAGAGATTGCATAGCAAGCTGTTTGAAATGGCAAAAGTTGTGCAAAATAAATAAAAAAGATACAAAATAATGTAGAAAAGAGAAAGATAATGTGGTATAATATCTGAAAGTGGATGTTATGCCACATTATTATTATTATTATTATGACAAAGGAAGGAAGTATGGGAGCATGAAGAGTTTAAAGACAAAAGTAATTTTGCCGATGGTGCTGATGCTGGTAGTCAGCATACTCTCGTCGCTAATCAGTGCGAACGGTTTGAAGCAGCTGGGCGAGGTGGGAGATGAAATTGCGACGCAGAACGTACCGGTCATTATTACCTTGGATGCAATTTCTGCAAACGTAGAGCAGATGCAGGAGCTTCTGCTGACTCATAGTATTATGGATACGAAAGAGGACAAGCAGAGAGTGCTGGGAGAAATCAGCGTATCGGCGGCAACCCTGAAGGCGTATGTAGAAAAATTCGGTGAAATCGCCGGAGATCAGGCCGCATATCAGGAGCTGAAGCAGTATCAGGAGGAATATCTGCAGAATTACAGTGAGACCCTGAGCTTAAGTGAAATGAACAATACCCGAGAAGTAACCAGCAGAGTGAATGGTGTCTTGGCAGAAATTTTCGGGAAGTTGAATTCGAAGGTACAGACCATGATTCAGCAGGAGCAGACCAATATCGGTCTTGCGAAGGGCAAGCAGGATAATGTATATCAGAATGCACTTATTATTTCTTACGGTATGCTGATTATCATGGTAATTATTGCTGCGGCAAGCATTATCATTGCGATTCGTACCATTGTAAAGCCGACGATTGCATCGGAGAAGAGCTTAAAGAATATTATTCAGAAGATTAACGACGGAGACGGCGATTTGACAGAGCGTATTCCGGTACAGACAGCGGATGAGGTAGGCAAGCTGGTGCGCGGTGTCAATCTCTTTATCCGCACATTGCAGAAGATTATGGGTCAGATTGTGAATTCGACCGACAATCTGAATCAATCCTTTGTGAGTGTAAACGACAGCATTGCAAAGGCAAACGATGATTCCAGCGATATTTCTGCCTCCATGGAAGAAGTGGCTGCAACGATGGACAATATCGCATCGACGGTAAACGATATGAACGACAATACTGCTTCGGTAGGTGAGGATGTCGGCAGAGTAGCAGAGGTTACTCGTGAGATTTATCACTATACGACTGAGATGAAGCAGCGTGCAGAGCAGATGGAGCAGACGGCAATTTCCAACAAGAACGGTACCAACCAGATGGTTGAGATGATTGTAGAGCGTCTGAATCAGGCGATTGAGAATAGCAAGAGCGTAGCGAAGGTCAATGAGCTGACCAATGAGATTTTGGAGATTTCCGACCAGACGAATCTGTTGGCACTGAATGCGTCGATTGAGGCAGCCCGTGCAGGTGAGGTAGGACGCGGCTTTGCAGTCGTAGCAGATGAGATTCGCCAGTTGGCTGACGGCAGCCGCGAGACAGCGAATAAGATTCAGAACATCAATGCATTGGTAGTAAATGCGGTAAATGATTTGAGTCAGAGTGCAAACGAAATGATGCAGTATGTTGCAACGACGATTCTTCCGGATTATGACGGTTATGCAGTTTCCGGAAAGCAGTATCGTGAGGATGCCGATCAGGTAAGTGCGGCAATGGATGACTGTCTGGGCAGAATGGATACCTTAAATCAGCATATCAAGGCATTGGTAGAGCAGATGGATGGTATCGCTATGGCAGTAAGTGAGTGTAATCAGGGCATTGGTATGTCGTCCGAAAGCGTGGCAAACCTCGTAGAGGAAATCAACCATGTATACGGTAATGTGGATTCCAGTGTACAGATTGTACAGGGACTGCAGCAGCAGTCGGATGCTTTTACCAAACTTTAATGAGCAAAGCAGAATGTTTGCGGAAATGAGGTAGACGATGAAAAAGAAATTGATGGGAATGCTTCTTGCAGGATTGCTGGTATGTTCTCCTTCGGCTTTGGTATTTGCGACAGAGCTTACGGAGGAAGGCACGGCAGCGGGCGAGGTTGTAGAGGATACCGGTGCAGGTGAGACCGGAGAAATGGCAGATACGACAACGGAGGTCGTAGAAAATGAATTTGCGATTAATCCGGATAACTATGTGGATGTAGAGGTGTTAGACTTATCGCTGCATGGGGAAACCAGTGGAGATTTTACCCCGGTATATGCCTATGAAAATCCGTTTTTAGGTAAGGATACCTCCAAGGGTGTTGTTTTTGAGTTTTATGTAAAGCCAACCTGGGAAGTACATGAGCTGGGAACTATTTTTGCGATTGTAGGAACCGGAGATTACGACGGAAGAATTTATTTTACACCGGGTTCTTATCTTGGTTATAACAGTGGTTTGTTCGGTGGCTATTATGATGCCAACCTGTATAATTATACCATTGTTACAGACTATATTCAGGATGGAGCTAAGATTCGTATTGAACTGTTACCGACCGGCTTTGCAGTATATGCAAATGACCAGCTCTGCTACGACCAGACCATTTTGGATGACGAGACTCGCGCCGCCGGAGATTATAAGGGCGATTCGGATTTCTCGCCGGTGCTTACCTGGCTGTCCGGTGCCCAGACACTGTATTTCGGCTACGGCTCCTGGTGGAATGCGGTAGGCAATGAGGCAAATGTAAATTTATCCGAAGTAAATTTCCGACTGATGGATGGTACCGTAGTAATGAATAAGCTGCAGGCGGATAAGGTTTTGATTGAAAAGCTGGGCGGTAGTGTGGATTTAAAGAATGAAACTGCGCAGAAGACTGAAATCAAGCTGGCAGATGTAAATGTTGAGATTTTTGACATCAAGTCCGTAAAATACGAAGGAAGCAGTGTTCTTCCGGCAATGGGGGCGGTTGTGGCAGTAGTAGCGGTAGCAGCGCTGGCAATCGTATTGGTAGTAACCAAAAAGCGTACCTATCCGGAGGAGTAAGCAGTTGGGAAGCGAGAAGTGCGTAAATGACGCGTAAAATCGTGCATGATTGTGCAAAGTGCAAAAAATAATGCAAGATAAATGCAAAAAACAACTGGAAATATGCCATAAAGTATGCTATACTCAAAGAGTAATAAGGAACTTGTAGTGCAAAAGAATAAAAAATAATTCGCACAGGGGTGCAGAAAGAGGTAGGGCATGATTATTGGAGCAAATCTTCCAAACATTCCATGGCAGGACAGACCGGAAGGCTGTACTGATGTCGTATGGAGATACGACCAGAATCCAATCGTAAAGAGAAATCAGATTCCGGGTTCCAACAGCATTTTTAATAGTGCAGTTATTCCGAAGGATGGAAAATTCGTAGGCATTTTCCGTAGTGACAATACTGCAATGGAGCAGCATTTGTTCCTTGCAAAGAGTGAGGATGCGATTCATTGGGACATTGAGCCGAATCCGCTTCCGTTGTACGATAAGAATGACAATCAGGTAGGCGTAGCATGCGGTTATGACCCGCGTGTATGCTTTATCGAGGATCGTTACTATGTAACCTGGTGCAACCAGTATCATGGACCGACCATCGGTGTAGCTTACTCCTATGATTTCAAGAAGTTTTATCAGTTAGAGAATGCTTTCCTTCCGTTTAACAGAAATGGTGTATTGTTCCCAAGAAAGATTAACGGAAAGTACATGATGTTCTCCAGACCGTCCGATAACGGTCATACACCATTTGGTGATATGTACTTGAGCCAGAGCCCGGATATGGAGCACTGGGGCTACCATCGTTTCGTAATGCAGGCACAGGGCTGGGCATGGACGAAGATTGGTGCAGGTCCGATTCCGATTGAGACGGATGAAGGCTGGCTGTTGATTTTCCACGGCGTAGGTACTACCTGTAACGGTATGATTTACAGCATGGGCGCAGCATTGCTTGACATTGATGAGCCTTGGAAGGTAAAGTATCGTTGCAAGCCATACATCTTCCATCCAACCGAACTGTATGAGTGCGTAGGTGACGTTCCAAACGTAACCTTCCCATGTGCAACCTTGCACGATGCAGCAACCGGACGTATTGCAATTTACTACGGTGCAGCAGATACTGTAGTAGGACTGGCATTTACTCAGGTAGATGAGCTGATTAAGTATATCAAGGACAACGCATTATAAAAAATACATAATGTACAAAGAAACCGTCTGCAATGCGCAGACGGTTTCTTTGCGTCATGCTGCCAATTCTTTAGGACTTGACAGGCAGGTGGAAAAACGATAAAATGAGTCGTAAAATGTGATAAAATGATTAGGGATAAAATAAGGGGGTCCGGGACAGGCCGGAGAAGAAATATGCTATTTACTACAAAAAAATTAGATCCGAAATACAACAATGCGAGTGCATTTCAAATAGCGTTGTTTTCGCTGAATTCTGCGGCTACAACGCTATATTTGGTATTGATGGAATATGCAGCATACTATGTCAACGGAATTGTAGGCTTTTCCGTGGTTTTTGCATCGGTGCTGCTGACTGCGCTTAGAGTGTTCGATGGTTTGATTGACCCATTCATTGGTTATATTATTGACCGAACAGAGGGCAAGTTTGGAAAGTTCCGACCGTTTATTGTACTCGGAAACCTATTGATGATGACGAGTATTCTGCTTTTGTACCATACGACACATTTGGTGCCGCAGCCGTTTCGTCTGATTTATTTTATTCTGATATATGTGGTATATGTGTTTGGTTATACCTTTCAGATGATTGTGGCAAAGTCCGGTCAGACGGTTATGACGGATAATCCGAAGATGCGCCCGCTGACCACCTATTTTGAATCCCTGTTTGTGACCTCATGCTATGGTGGTCTGCAGTTGTATGCAGCAGCGTATCTGATTCCGAAGTACGGAAGCTACAAAAATCCGGGATTGTTTCATGAATTTACAATTTTTGTGGCAGTGCTTTCGGTGCTGTGTACCATACTCGGCATGGTGGGCATTTGGAACAAGGACCGCCCGGAGTATTATGGTGTCGGTAAAAACGAAGAAAAAGTGCGTATGCGGGATTACTGGGAGATTCTAAAGGCAAATCGTCCGATTCGTCAGCTGGTATTATCGGCTGCAATCAATAAGTTTTCGTCGATGATTTACAACAATGTTACGGTATGCGTCATGCTGTTTGGTATTATGATGGGAAATTATGCACTGGCGGGACAGATTGGATTGTTGACGATTGTGCCGAATCTGATTATTACCACGCTCGGAGTAATGCTGGCACAGCGCATTGGACAGAAGCATACCTTTGCGGCTTTTATGAAGCTGGCGATTTTCTTTCAGGTAATTCAGCTGGTGTTTTTGATGACTCAGGATATCAAGGGAGTGTCGCTGCAAAATATGACAGCAACCTCCATCGGATTTTTCATTATCTACATTTTGTTAAACGGAAGCAAATCCGTCAGCAACAGTATTGTGGTGCCAATGATTGCCGATTGTTCGGATTATGAGGTGTATCGCAGCGGAATGTATGTACCGGGACTGATGGGAGCTTTGTTTGCGCTGGTGGATCAGGTGATTTCTGCGCTGGCAACGCTTTTTGTCGGCGGAGTGGTAGCACTCATTGGCTTTACGGATGTGCTGCCGCAGGTAGAGGATGCCCTGACACCTCAGATAGAAGCGGCTACGTTGTTTATGTATTGTGGTGTGCCGATGCTTGGCTGGATTATTTCTCTTGGAATTATGAAGCATTACGAGTTGGATAAAAAGAGAATGCAGGAGATTACGGAGAGCAAGCGTAGGGGAAATGGAGCATAAGGATGCAGGAAAAGGATAACTTACAAAAACAGAGTGATACACAGGCGCAGGAAAAGAAACAGAGTAAATGGAGAAGGAGCAGTAATCCGTTGGTTTGTCTGTTTTTCAAGCTGTGGGACATTTTCATGAACCGAGAGATGATTACTTATCTGATTTCCGGAGTGATGACGACAGCGGTAAACTGGATTCTCTATTTTCTGCTGGTAAAAAAGCTGGGTATGGAGGAGCTGGCAGGAAATGCGCTGGATTGGATACTTACGGTAGCATTTGCATATATGGTAAATGCGTTCTGGGTATTTCAAACCAAATATTCCGGCATGAAAGCGGAGGTAGGAAAAGTATTCCGTTTTTATTCGGCACGCTTTCTGACCTTTCTCGTAGAAGAAGGCGGTATGCTGTTGTTTGTAAAGCTGATGGGCTTTAATGATTTGATTGTAAAAGCAGTGCTTGCGGTGCTGGTTATTATTCTGAATTATGTATTCAGCAAGCTGTTTGTATTCTTTAAGAAATAATGGAGGCGCATATGGCATCGGTAACGTTAAAAAAGGGAGAGGGACGCAGTCTGAAATCCGGCGGTCTTTGGATTTATGACAATGAAATAGCACAGACAAGCGGCGAATTTGAAAACGGTGATTTTGTTGAGGTGCTGGATTTTGATGGTTATTATCTGGGTAAGGGTTTTATCAATACGAATTCCAAAATCCGCGTGCGTGTGATGAGCCGTGTCAAAGGACAGGAGATAGACGACGCATTTTTGGAAACAAGAGTGCGGGATGCGTGGGAATATCGCAAAAAGGTCGTAGATACCTCAAGCTGTCGTGTGATTTTCGGAGAAGCGGATTTCTTACCGGGACTGGTTGTGGATAAGTTTTCTGACGTGCTGGTAGTACAGTCTCTGGCATTGGGCATTGACCGTTTGAAGCAGAAGCTTTTAGATATGCTGGTAAAAGTTATGGCAGAGGACGGAGTAACCATTCGGGGCATTTATGAGCGAAGCGATGCGAAGGTGCGCACGTTAGAGGGCATGAAGCCGGAAAAGGGATTTTTGAGCGAGCCGTTTGATACGAATGTGGAAATCGTGGAGAATGGTGTGAAGTATATGGTAAATGTGGCAGACGGACAAAAAACAGGATTCTTTTTGGATCAGAAATACAACCGGGCTGCAATTCAAAAGCTTTGTAAAGGTGCCAAGGTACTGGATTGCTTTACGCATACCGGCTCGTTTGCGCTGAATGCCGGAATCGGCGGTGCCCAAAGCGTATTGGGTGTGGATGCTTCTGAGCTTGGTGTTGAGCAGGCAAGAGAAAATGCAAAGCTGAACGGCTTAGAGAAGGTCGTAACCTTTACCTGTGCAGATGTGTTTGAGTTATTGCCGGAGTTGGAGGAACGAGGCGAGAAGTTTGATGTGATTATCCTTGATCCGCCGGCATTTACGAAGTCCAGAAATTCGGTTAAGAATGCGATTAAAGGATACCGTGAGATTAATCTGCGTGCAATGAAGCTGTTGAAGGATGGCGGATATCTGGCAACCTGCTCCTGTTCTCATTTTATGACACCGGAGCTGTTTACGGAAACCGTTGGTCAGGCAGCGAAAAACGTGCATCGTCGTCTGCGCCAGATTGAGTATCGCACACAGGCACCGGATCATCCGATTCTCTGGGCAGCAGAGGAGTCTTATTATTTGAAGTTCTATATCTTCCAGGTGGTGAAGAGTTTTTAGGATAGGAAAAGGTTCCGAAAGCTTGATTTTACACAGTATGAGAGATTTTTAAGAAACTGTATATGTATCGTATATTATCGCTAAATGATGTAGTTTCATGGGAAATTGGTGTAGTAAATGGTGTAGAAAAAGAGCTGTTAAGAAAAATGGTGTAGTAGACAAATAGGAGCGATGTTTATAATCTATTGGAAGCGGCAGGGCAAAAGTCTAGCCGCTTTTTTTAATGCATATATAGATTGTTTTATTAGTAGATGTAACAGATTGAAGGATAGTTATATGCTTATAGTTTTTGATACAAAAGAAGTATTAGTTAATATAATTTGTAATTATTGAGAATGGATATCGAAAAAAGATTTTATTCTTGTAAACTTTGGTTATAAGGGATATAATAATAAAAAATGTACAAAGGAGAAAATTATGGATATCATTAGTGCTAAAGTTGTAAAAAACGTAATTGAAAAATTTGCTGAACCATTAACAAAGAAGTTAATTGAGTTGTCAAAGGATGAATTGGAAAAATTTAAAATTGATTTTGATTACGCGTTCACTAATTATATTAATAAGAGCTATGAAAAATATAGTAAAATAAAAACAATTTTATATAAAACAGAACCACAGTATATCTATGACTTTTTTGAATGTCCTAAACTATTACAGAAGCCGAATACAACTATTGATGCTCAAGATGTGAATAATATATTAGATATCTCAAATTTTATAATAATTGAAGGAACTGGTGGAATTGGAAAGTCGACACTATTAAAACATTTTTTTATAAACGAATTAGAAAAGAAAGATTTAATTCCTTTGTTTATAGAGTTAAAAGATGTTAATTTGATTGAGGGTGATTATTCCATTTTGGATATTGTATATCAAAAATTAAGTGACCTTGGAAGTTCTATTAAGCCGGAGTATATGGAGTATGCTCTTGAATCGGGGTGTTTTTTATTTTTGCTTGATGGATACGATGAAATTGTGTCTGATAGAAAGGATGTATTCTTTAAAAAATTAGATCAGTTTTGTGATAAATATACTGATAATTATTTTATTATCTCCTCCAGACCGTATTCGGAATTTGTAGAATTTCAGAGATTTACTGTGTTATCATCACTACCGTTGTCAAAAGAACAGGCAAAATCACTTATATTAAAAA
>JAFTQM010000039.1 GCA_017462755.1 Lachnospiraceae bacterium
ATTGAACTAGACATGATTCTGCTTGAATACTTTTGACAGGCTAACAGCTTACTTTCAAGTGTGAAGTTTTCAAGAATCTTTAGAAAATCCAAATTACTATGAACCAAATTTTCTTCCAAACAATCTCCCCCTCTCCATATTTTTGTATTCTCTACACGTAACAGAAACTTCAAATTTCCAGAACTAATCCTCCTACAATTAAACTGCACTCCATTGTCATCGCCCGCAAAAGAGCTCGCTTCATTCCAAGTGATTATTTATTAATATACCAGACCAACTGCTTTACAGGCCTTTTTTAAACTGCCATATGTATCACCATCGGCATTCTTCTTTTCGGATTTACAATCCTTTAATACTTCTTCAAGGGCTGCGTCGGCTTCTTCCTTGCTTACAGCATCTTCTTCACTCCAACCATCATTCCAAGATACGGTAATATAATATGTCATCGTTTCCGGTACTGTTGAAAAATCGCAGTTATAATGTCTTGTAATTACAGGTACTTTCTCGCCGTCATCCAACTGATAAACGGTAGTGTAACCGGATTCAGCCCAACGGTTATAAGCATCTACATATAAGCCGTCTCTTTCATAATAACAAAAGCTGCCGCCCGACAAAGAAAGTTCACAAACCTGACCTTCGGAATAGGTTAATAAGGTTTTGTTTCCCCATTCATTTTCTATATATAACTCCGGTGTATCGTTATCGTCGATATAGATAAACGAATAGTAATAGTCACTGCCATCGTAGTCCTTTTCTTCTATGTATTCTTCATATGCCTCAATAGCTGCGCCGACTGACTGCTCATATTCTACCTTGACAGCCTCGACCTCTTTCCAGACATCTTCTAAGTTAAGCTTATAATCTAAAGAAATAGGAAAATAGGTATCACTCTTCGATTTTGTTTCAACCCAATACTCATCGCTTATCTTATAACCATACAAATCTTTAGGCAAGTCATCCTCTGTATAACCATAATCAAAAGCATAGACATAAGCGATTCCTTCATCAATTACATAATAAATACCATCCCTCCAAACAAAAACTCGTAAATGCTTGGCATCTTCTTTGGTACTATCAATCAAGTAGTTCGAATGACAAACTCTCAGATCAATATTATTCGTAATCTCCTGTTCTGCCAGATAATCAAGATATTTCTTGAAGCTTGTACTAAAGAAGAAATCTTCTTCCTCTTCAAAATCAATCGCATCACTTACAAGCTGATAATTTAATAAAGCATAATCAATTTCTCTATCATGCTCCCAATATAATAAATAGTTTCCATCATTCGCAGAGCTACCTAAACCTGTTTTAAAAAAGATACACTCACCCTCACTGGAAATTCCATAAGAAAGTTCATTATCTACAACTTCATCAAAGCTATCATACTTAAGCCACTTATTACAAGCATATTTTATATATTTATCCTCGGTATCTACGATTTCGCTTTTCGCTTCATCACAATATACAGCATAATACTCCTCGTCAAGCAGCGTACAATATTCATCAAGCTCTGCTGTTACAAACTGTCCCTCTTTATCATAATAGCTCATAAAGAGCTTGTCCTGCATAGGAATCAAATAAACCTCTGCATCCGAAGTCTGTACATTCGTGTATTTCGCGCGCTCCTTCACTTCTTTTCCACTATACTCATAAAGATAAAGGTCAGCCGTAACAACTTCATTTGTAGCATACTCTTCATCCTGTTCATTATAATATGAGTAGTCTTCAAGCTTGAGAATATCTAAAACAGCCATAACCGGCTCATTCTCTATCATGTAAATATTGGCAAAGCAATCCCAAGTTTCTTCATATGTTCCATTGAAACGATGCTCCTCATAGAACGTATCATAGAACGCCTTGAATGCTTCCATTGTTTTAGCAAAATCCTTTGCTTCCCCCTGCTCATCCTTATTAGCATCCTCTTTTGTTTCTTCTTTTGTCTCGTCCTTTACCTCTTCTTTCACTTCTTCATTGCTCTGCGTTTCCTCAGTCGGTTGCTTCGAATCAGACTCATTGCTTTCCTTTGTAGCTTGGTTCGATTCAGAATCACTGCTTTCGCCGCAACCTACTAACATCGCTGCAACCATACAACCCATAAATAATTTGCTGAACATTTTCTTTTTCATAATCTTCTTTCCTTCCATCGTGGTTTTAATGCTAAAATTCATAATCAATACATGCTCTGTCAATTCTAACAGAATATACAAATTCGCCGAATTCCAGATGTTGTGGTGACTTCTGGTATTGATTCAATGTTTCTACTGTATCAAAGTCAAAAATTAGAGCTACATCATAATTGGAGTCCGGAGTTTTCTCTGCATTTTTAACTACTTTAAATTTTTTTATTATATCTAATTCCTTGAGTTTTTCGGCTCTCTTGAAAAACTCGGAAATGGTTTTCTCTTTGTTGGCTTCCTGTAATGTAAACATGCATATATGTCTTATCATTATAATACCTCCGCAAATTTGAATTCATATAGCTTATTATAAAATACCCTCGCAACTTACACAACTATATTTTATTTGTTTGCTCCCTCTCCTCTTCGCGCGAACGCCACCTCGAAAATGCTCCGCATTTCCTCGGTGTTCGTTTGACTCACATGGAACAAAATAAGGAATCATATGCCAGCAAGCTGTCAATGCCTCCTTATATTTTTTCCGCATCCCTCTCCTTCGCGCGAACGCCACCTCGAAAACGCTCCGCATTTCCTCGGTGTTCGTTTGACTCACATGGAATAAATATAAGGAGACATATGCCAGTAAACTGTCAATGTCTCCTTATATTTATTCCGCGTTCGCGCTATTCGTTCATATTTGCCAATTTCGCTGCCTGATCTGCCGCGATGCACGCGTCGATAATCTCCTGAATGTCACCATCCATTACTTTATCTAACTTGTAAATGGTCAGACCGATGCGATGGTCGGTCAGACGTCCCTGTGGGAAGTTGTAGGTACGAATCTTTTCAGAACGGTCTCCGGTACCTACCTGCGACTTTCTGGCTGCTGCCTCTGCATCATGTGCCTTTTCCAGCTCTAATTCGTACAGACGGGAGCGCAGTACCTTCAACGCCTTGTCACGATTCTTCAACTGTGATTTTTCATCCTGACAGGAAATTACAATACCGGTCGGGATATGGGTCAGACGAACCGCGGAGTCCGTCGTATTAACACACTGACCTCCGTTTCCGGACGATCTGAACACATCAAATCGGCAATCGTTCATATCCAGCTGTACGTCTACTTCCTCTGCCTCCGGCATGATGGCTACCGTAGCCGTAGAGGTATGGATACGTCCGCCGGACTCGGTTACCGGAATACGCTGTACACGATGTACGCCGCTTTCATACTTCAATTTCGAATATGCTCCGGCACCGTTAATCATAAAGATAACTTCCTTGCAGCCGCCGATTCCGTTTTCATTCATATTCATCATATCAATCTTCCAGCGCTGGGTTTCCGCATATTTGCTATACATACGGAACAACTCTGCTGCAAACAATGCAGCCTCGTCGCCGCCGGCACCGGCACGAATTTCTACGATTACGTTCTTACTGTCGTTCGGGTCCTTCGGCAGAAGCAAAATCTTTAACTCCTGCTCAATAACCTCTACATTCTGCTTGCTCTCCGAAAGCTCCTCCTTCGCCAATTCGCGCAGTTCTTCGTCGCTTTCCTCCTCAAGCATCATCAGACTGTCCTCAATGTTCTGCTTCGTCTGCTTGTATTCCTTGTACTTCTCTACAATCTCAGTTAAGTCGTTCTGTTCCTTCATCAGCTTGCGGAATCTCGCCTGGTCGTTAATGACCTCCGGCTCATTCAGCTCTGCCTGAAGCTCCTCAAAACGGATTAACAAATCCTCTAATTTATCAAACATATTATTACCTCATTTCTTCCCTGCTTCTTAACTTCTATTTGCAATCCATATCAGATTATTCTAACGTGCCATAAACCACCCGATCGAGGCCTGCGTAATCTTTTTTTACTACGATATTCCCGAAGCCCTGCTTTTGCATCAGCCCATGGACTGCCTCCGCCTGTTCACATCCGATTTCAAAAAACAGCATTCCCTGCGGCTTCAGATACCGTCTTGCTTCCGCCGTAATTCTCCGGTAAAAGGTTAGGCCGTCTTCTGCGCCGTCCAGCGCCATCCACGGCTCATGCTCCCGCACCTCCGGCATCAGGCGTCTGACCTCTGCCGTACAGATGTATGGTGGATTCGATACAATGATATCGTAAATCTCCTCGATTGGCTCAAACAAATCTCCTTGCTTAAAAGCAATCTCTGCTTCTAAAAGCTTAGCATTTTCCCTTGCCACAGCAAGTGCCGCCTCCGACAAATCACACGCCGTTACCTGCTCCGGCTTTGCTAACTTTGCAAGACTCACGGCTATACATCCAGAACCGGTACACACATCCAGAATCCGTTTGCCGGATGCGTATTTCATGACCTCCTCTACCAAGCACTCGGTATCCTGTCTTGGTATCAGTACCGCCGGATTGACCCGAAAGGTCAGTCCCATAAACTCCTGCTCTCCAGTTAGATACTGCAACGGCTCATGTGCCGCTCTGCGCACAAGTAACTGCTGATACCTGCTATACTGCACTTCCTCAAGCTCCTCCTGTCCGTACAGCAGCAGCTCCATCTGATTCAGTCCGGTTACATGAAAAAACAAATATTTTGCATCCAAGGCAGCTTCCGTAATCCCCGCTTCACGAAGCATACGCTCCGCTTCACGAACCGCCTCAGCCCTTCTCACGGGAACGCTCCCTCTTGGTTGGCTGTACCGTTTCAATGACCGTCTTTTCTCCCTCATATACGAAATAGCGGTCCAGCGCACGCAGTACTTCGTCCTCCTCCTCGTCTCCGGAAGCTCCCATGGAATCCACATCCATGTCAAAGCCTGCACGCACCTTTTGCTTCAAATCTGCCTGCTTCTCACGCGCAGCAGCAGCCTCTAACTCTGCCATATCCTGCATTCCTGCACGCCCGGTCTGCTCCGGCATTGCAAATACCTTATCAAGAGAAGTCAGCTCATCCAATTCCTCCGAAACATTCTCTTGCAATACTGCCTTTTGCTCGCGCATTTTTCTTCCTTTGGAAGCACGCTTGTTTGTATTCTTTTCCTCATTTGCCTTTGTCGTAGCCTTGTATCTCGCAATACCTTCCTTGGTCTGATACTCTCTCCAATCAAAGACTGCCTCAACCGAAGCAATGGCAACCTCAATCATGGAATTGTCCGGCTCTCTGGTCGTCAGGCTCTGCATCAGCATTCCCGGCTTACTCAGAATATCTACCAGCTTATTATCACTGTTGCCCGCCAGACGAATAAATTCATAGGAAATACCGGAAATTACCGGAATCAGCACGATACGAAGTACATATCGCAGCCATACCTCTTCTACACGGATAAACATAAACAATACAAAGCTTACCAACATTACCAGCAGCATGAAGCTGGTTCCGCAACGCTTATGCGCTCTGGACTGCTTTCTGACATTTGCCACCGTAAGCTCGTAGCCGCGTTCGATGCAGTTGATACACTTGTGCTCTGCACCGTGATACATAAATACCCTGCGGATATCCTCCATTTTCGAAATCAAAAGCACATAGCCGATAAACATCACAATACGAAGTACACCCTCCAGCACCAGCTGTAACGTCTGTGACTCAATTACCTTGCCTAACAAATTCGATATAAACAACGGAAACAAAATGAATATTACAATCGCCATCACCACCGACAATACCATAACTCCAGCATCCATCAGGCTTTCCTTCGTCTTGGAGGTTTCCTTCTTTTTCGAATCCTCTTCGTCTTCATAAAAGCTCGCAGAATAATTCAGCGTTCTCATACCGAGCACCAAGGACTCTACAAAAGCTGCTACGCCACGAAAAATCGGTAGCTTAAACAAGCTGATTTTTTCTTTCCAGCTTGTAAACGTATCTTTCTTTATCTCTATTTCCTGATCCGGCTTTCTTACTGCCACTGCATACTGGCTGCCGTTCTTCATCATTACGCCTTCCAGCACTGCCTGTCCGCCAATTCCTGATGATTTCATCCCCGACCTCACTTCCGAACTAATTTACAAATCGAAAAATAGGTTGAGATTAATCCTAACCTCAACCTGATTTTTGTGCATTTATTCAATATGCTAGTTGTTACCCAGACCGTACTTACGATTGAACTTCTCAATCGCACCACGAGCTGCAGCAGCCTTCTGCTGACCAGTGTAGAATGGATGGCACTTGGAGCAGATTTCTACGTGAATCTCTGGCTTTGTAGAACCTGTTACGAACTCATTACCGCAGTTGCAGGTAACCTTTGCCTGATAATACTTTGGCTGAATGGACTCTTTCATCTTTTTTCACCTCTCGTTATCCTATTATGCAGCGATTTCTAACCGATGCACTTGATTATCTCTGACAGAAATCGAACCTCTTGTCAGATAAACAGCTTGCTTAGTATAACATATTATTGTTTGGTTTGCAAGCCCTAATACGCAATTTTCGTCTTTTTTATCTGTTCGATGAATTCTTTGTTGTTTTTGGTACTCGAAAAAATCTGAATAATCTTCTCTACTGCATCCTCTGATTTCATTCCGTTAAAGGCTCTGCGCATCAGGAAGTTCGCCTCTGCTTCTTCTTTTGTCAGCAGCAAATCATCCCGTCTGGTACTGGATTTTGGCAAATCAATTGCCGGGAATACTCTCTTTTCGGAAAGGTTGCGGTCCAGCACCAGCTCCATGTTACCGGTTCCCTTAAATTCCTCAAATACTACATCATCCATACGGCTGCCGGTCTCAACAAGTGCAGTCGCAAGAATCGTCAGACTGCCGCCCTCGCGCATATTTCTGGCCGCACCAAAAAATCGTTTCGGCATATGCAAAGCTGCCGGGTCAAGACCACCGGACAGAGTACGTCCGCTTGCCTGTACCGTCAGGTTGTAAGCTCTCGCCAGACGTGTAATACTGTCAAGCAGAATAATCACATCCTTGCCATGCTCTACCAGACGCTTCGCACGTTCAATTACCATTTCGGAAACTCTTTTGTGATTGTCCGGCAACTCATCAAACGTAGAATAAATTACCTCTACATTATCTCCCTGAATGGATTCCTTCATATCCGTTACTTCCTCCGGACGCTCGTCAATCAACAGAATAATCATATGCATGTCCGGATGATTGCGGTTTACTGCTTTGGCGATTTGCTTGAGCAATGTCGTCTTACCTGCCTTCGGCTGGGATACAATCATACCTCTCTGTCCCTTGCCAATCGGCGATACCAAATCCACCATACGCATCGCCGGTCCGCAGCCCGGTGTCTCCAAATGAATCCGGCTATTCGGGAAAATCGGTGTCAAATCCTCAAAGCGCGGGCGTCGAAGTGCTTCTGCCGGCGGTAATCCGTTAATCGACTTTGCGTAAAGCAACGGACTGAATTTTTCATTCTGACCGCGTATTTTGGTATTTCCTACAATAATATCTCCGGTCTTTAAATTCATCCGGCGAATCTGCAAATGGGATACATATACGTCATTCTCTCCCGGAAGGAAATTGTCACAACGGATAAAGCCATAGCCCTCCTGCATAATCTCCAAAATACCCTCTTTGGTCTCGCCACTGTCCAACTGCTCTAATTCTGCCTGTGTATAGCTCTGCTGTATCGGTGTTACCTGTCTTTGTGGCTGTTCCTGCTCTCTGCGCTCATAGCCGCCGCGGTTGTTATTGTTGTTATTGTTGTTATCTCTGCGCTCCATCGGTCTGCGGTAGCCCTCCTGACGATATTGCGGTGTTCTTCTTTCTTCGGTATTATTTGTATACACATCCGCACGCACTGCCGGTGCCTGCTGGCGTACCTCCGCTACCGGTTCATTCTTCGGCTGTGCCGATGGTACCGGTGTCGGTGCCGGAATAGCGGTATCCTGCCCCGCCTGTTCCTGCAGCAGTTCTACCAATTCCTGCTTCTTCTTTCCGCTGATTCCACTAATTCCTTTTTCCTTCGCCGCTGCTCTTAATTCTGCTAACGACATTGCTTCATACTTGTTTTCCATTTTGCCTCTCGTTCTGCCATCTCTCTGGCGAAATTCCTTTTGATTTTGCATTAATTCAATAATTCCTACTTATGGGGCTTCCTCTGAATAATCCGATAAAAAGATAATAAATGTATTGCTATTTCAGAATTTCTTTTCCTATTATACAACAGATTTTCCAAAAAGAAAAGGTCTAATCCAAAAGAAGAGCCCTTGCTTACGCAAAGGCTCCTTTTATCCTTCTTTTCCTCCCAAAATGCCGGTTCCTGTATTTTGACTCCTAGCTAAGCTAGGTGGGTAACCGCAAATAAGCTTCTGCCTTCCACTGCAAACGGAGGCCTGACATCCACTTAAAAATATAGGAATCCCTTTTAAAGTAATGTAGGTTCAAAATAACAGGAGTATCGAACACCCCAGGAATTAATTATAGTATACCCTAAATTGAACAAATAATCAAGTGGTTTTTCATATTTTTTCAGTAAAGTCTTGGTAAGCTTGTCTGATTTAACCTAATTATTCATTCAATTAGAACATTTTAGCTCTTCTGGTAAAAGTACCGGGAAACGGAAGATAAATTCGGTTCCTTTGCCGATTTCACTAGATACTTCAATGTTTCCATTATGCTTTAACGCAATCTGCTTTGCAATCGCCAGTCCCAAGCCGGTTCCCTTCGCATTCTGACGAAGCTTTGACTTATAAAACTTTTCAAAAATATTCGGAAGCTCTTCTGCCGAGATACCGATACCCTCATCACGGATGGATACCTCCAGCTCTTGCTCCTGTTCGCGAATCCTTACATGCACCACGGAATTTTCCGGTGAAAATTTTACCGCATTATCAAAGATAACCAAAAACATCTGGCGAAGTCGGTCATAATCTCCCATCATCAGATAAATATCCTTCTCATGCTCAATTCGAATGCTTATATTCTTAGCAGTTCCGATGGCATCTGCACTTCGCGTAATTTCTCCGAATATCTGCACCAGATTAACCGGCTCTTTTTCTACCATAAAGTCCGGATTCTGCATCTTAGAAAGCAGAAGCAAATCTCCCACCAGACGTTCCATACTCTTACACTCCGAAAGCATACGGGTATAATACTGATGTACCTTTTCTTCTTCTGTTACCACACCGTCCACCAGCGTTTCCGTATAAGCACGGATGACAGTAATCGGAGTACGCAGCTCATGCGATACATTCGCAAAGAAATCCATTCGCATCTGCTCCATACCTGCGCGAATCCGCTCATTCTCCGTCAGCTTATCTGCCAGAAAGTCGATGGTTTTTGCCAATTCACCAATCTCATCCTTTCGCTTGATACCGGTCTTTTCATCGTAGCGCCCCTCTGCTAACAGTATCGCGGTGTCACGAATCTCACGCACCGGTCTGGAAAGCTGCCCTGCAAAGCCGAGTGCCAACACAAAGGATACACCTAACGCTACAAGAATACTGTAAAGAATCATGTACTTACTACGCTCCAACACGATGTCCTGCGTTTCCATTGAGGTACTAATCAACAGCGCACCACAGACCTCCCCGTCTAAGTCCCAGATCGGCACACCCACCGACATCATTGTACAGCCGTGAATCTCACTGTAGCTTGCCAAAAAGCGTTCCTTTCCCATAAACGCCGAATAAATCAGATTCGTAAAATTAGCCTGTCCGATGTCCTGAAACTCAATATTTGCCATCGCTGATTTCATTGGCTTTTCTGCGTATGGATTCTGCAAAGACCACACCTCATAATCCCGCGTCTCACCCAAAATCTCCAAATATCCGAGACAATTCTCATAATCTTTATTTGCAATAAATTCCTGAAAACGCGCCGATACACTGCTTGCCTGTTCTTCCAGCTGCTCACGGTACTGTCTCCTTGTAGCCTGTTGATACATATTTAAGAAAAGCACACCGATAATGCAGGCTACCACAATTCCAAGAACCGCATAATAAAGGTATGCCTTGACAAACAGCCTACCCGGTACAACACGTTTCTTTTTTTCTTGTTTCGGCTCTTCCACTTTTCTTCACCTCACACCATCAGACTCCTGATGTATTCTTTAATTCAAATTTGTATCCTACTCCCCAGATGGTTTCAATCGACCAGGACGGATGCTGCACCGCATTCAGCTTTGCACGCAGTCTCTTGATATGCGAATCCACGGTACGGCTGTCTCCGTAGTAATCAAACCCCCAAAGGCTGTCTAACAGGTTGTCTCTGGTAAAGACCTTGTTCGGGTTGCTTGCCAACGTCCACATCGTTTCGATTTCCTTTTTGGTCAGCGATACCTTCTGTCCGTCAATGCTCAGCGAATATTCATCCAGATTAATCATCAAATCTGCAATCGTAAGAATATTCTTCGAAGCCGGTCCTATTTCCTTCTTCGTCATTCGGCGCAGAATCGCGCGTACTCTTGCCATAACCTCACTCGGACTAAACGGCTTTACGATATAATCGTCCGCACCGATATCAAGTCCCATGATTCGCTCAAAATCCTCGCCTCTGGCGGTAATCAGAATGACCGGCACCTCCGATACCTCTCTGATTTTTCGGCAAACTGCATAGCCGTCTAATTTCGGCATCATCACATCCAGCAAAATAATCTCCGGAGAATACTGCTCAAACTTTGTCAAAGCTTCTTCTCCATCGGAAGCAATCACCGGCTCGTAGCCTTCCTTGGCAGCATATGCCGCCAACACATCTGTAATATCCGGGTTATCATCTGCAATCAATATGTATTGCATAAAGTTCCTCCATTCCGAGAACGCTTATTTCTCTATTCAAAAACAACTATTCTGCTTCTTCAATCCTATCTCATTATATAAAATCTTTTCTTCAAAAACAACCCATTTCCCTATCTTTTTCCCCGATTCCCGTGGGAACTGCTGGAATCGCGGAAATCTGCATACAGCTCTGGTAAATAATAAAGATTTTCGCAGAATCTGCCATTATTCTGACATAAAGAACATATATATTATAAGCGGATGTGACGCAAAGAAACCTAATCAGGAGGCACTACAATGAAAAGTTTATTCAAAAAATGTATCGTTGTCCTTGGTTTTGTTCTTTTCTTTGCTTTGTTTCCGTCTACCGGTGAGTTGATTTCCGCAAATGCAAAAGAAATCGACGAGCCTGCGACCGAAACAGCGGTGCTGACGGAAACGCAAGCTGAAATTAAGCTTAGTGTAAAAACAAAGTCTTTAGTAAAAGACCTGCAGTATGAGTTAAAGGTTTATAACCTCTCCGAGTCCCAGAAGGCCTATTTTAAGTCCAGCTTCCCTAGAGTTGCTTCCGTCGATGACAATGGTATCATCTACGGCAATTCCAATGGTGTTACGGTAATTACGGTAACCATCAAGGAGGGTTCCAAAACAGTGGAAACACTTTCCTGCGAGGTTACGGTCGGACCACCTGCCATCAATGTGAAGTGGATTAAGTCTGAGGTTGTTTTAGTGGTTGGAAAGCGTGTTACCTTAAAGAAGATTATTCTTCCTTACAACACTGCAGAATCAGCGAAGTTCTTCTCTGCTGATACCGATGTCGTTACCGTAAACAGTTCGGGACGAATTACCGCTAAGGAGATCGGTGTAACCTACGTCTTTACCGCAATCGACAACGGCAAGTTTGACTTTTGTAAGGTTACAGTCGTAGATGAAGAGACCTATCAGAAGATGTTAGAGGAAGCGGAAAAGGCCGGTACTCTCATTGAGACCGTTCCGGACGAATCCGAAGATCCTGATGACAAGGCTTTGGTAAATGTTACTGAAGAGGAATAGGTTCCAAACGTTTTAAAAAGCTGTCTGCTTCATTGCAGACAGCTTTTTTTCATGCATTCGGAACGACGACCGCCTTCCTTTGATATTGTTCAGCTTACCATTCCTCCAATCATACCTCCGACTGCCATCACAAGTAGAGACTTTATCATAGCTCCGACTTCTATCTCGATGCCGTTCATCAAAAACACAAGCATCAGATAAATCAAAAAGTATATTCCTCCAAAGAGCAGTCCCCACAAAAATTTCTGTTTTCCCGATTTTCTCCCTATGTACACTCCTCCGGCAAACGTTGCCACCGCATCCACGCCCGCGACTAAGATTGCAAGCACCTTTTCCTCTATTCCGGTCTTTAACATGAGAAATGCGCAAACAAACAATAGCAGAACCGTAATTAATGCAGCAATCACAATCGCCTTTGCAAAGTGCATTGGCTGTAGTCCTTCCGACCTGTTTTTTTCCATATACACCTCCCCATAATTTATGATATAATAGCTTCAGACAATTCCATATATATGACATGCTGTTCTATTTTATGTATGGAACCCTGCCATAAAGCGGTGTCTATGAAATTATATATGAACGGAGAAAATATAGTGAATAATTTAAATAGCGCAAATAATTCAAATTACATCGATTTACATGTACATTCTAACAAATCCGACGGAACCCTGTCCCCTACCGAGGTGGTACAGCATGCTATCCGCCGCGGACTTGCGGCAATTGCCCTGACCGACCATGACTGCATTTCCGGAATTTCCGAAGCGGTCGCAGAGGCAGCACGCGCTGCTGCACCAATCCGCATCGTACCAGGTATTGAAATTTCTGCCGAGTACAAAGACAGAGATATCCATATCCTGGGACTTTTGATTGATTCCGAGCATCCCGACCTGCGCGGAGCGCTGAATGCAGCCATCCTCGCCCGTGATACCAGAAATGAAAAAATGGTACAAAATCTGCAGCGTGCCGGACTCGATATTACAATGGCGGATTTGCTTTTTGATGCCAAGGATACAGTAATTACCCGTGCGCACTTTGCCCGCCACCTGATTGCCAAAGGGTACGTAAAGGACCGTCATGAGGCATTCAAACGCTATCTGGACAGCACGACTCCTTATTATGTCTGCCGGAAATACATCAAGCCGGAGCAGGCCATTCAGCTGATTTTACAGGCGGGTGGTATTCCTGTGCTGGCTCACCCGTTACTCTATCATTTAAAGCTGACGGAGCTGGAGGAATTGTTGACCGAGCTTGTGGGCTATGGACTCTGCGGCATTGAAACCCTTTATTCTGCCAACAGTGCTGCCGATGAAGCATTGGTGCGAAGCCTTGCCGGAAAATACAAGCTGTTGATGACCGGCGGCTCCGATTTTCACGGTGCCAACAAACCGGAAATCGAAATCGGTACCGGTCGCGGCAACCTGCGGATTCCAATGGAGCTGTTGGACAAGCTGGATGCATTCCAAAAGGAGAAGCAACACAACTAACTGCTTCCTTTCATACAAAAAGTTCTCCATTACGGGAAAGAATACCCATCATGGAGAACTTTTTATTTTCTTACTTTTCTACTTAAACGTAATATTTATCCGCTTTTACCTGATTATGCCTCCGCACTCTCCGGCTTCTCTACCTCTACGATAGCAGTCTTCTTCATCGGAATACGGCAGTTCTTATTGTTACCGAACTCTACTACGATTACCTCGTCCATGATATCAATGATAACACCATAGAAGCCTGCAGTCGTCAATACGCTGTCGCCAATTTCCAAGGAGCTTACCAACGCATCCATCTGCTTCTGCTGCTTCTTCTGCGGACGAATCAGCATAAAATAAAATACAGCACCAATCACTACAATGTAAATAATCATTGTGGTAAGTCCCATGCCACCGGCATTCGTCGGTGTAGCCGCTGCTGCACCCTCTGTTAAAAACGGTAATAAATTCATTTCTCTTTCCTCCAAAAATTTTTTTACTCTTCCCCGCACGCAAAGCCATCCAGCTTACGCTTTTTGTATGCGGCATATTCCTGCTTTTCGATTGCTTCCCGAATCTCCTCCATCATTTTATTATAGAAGTAAAGATTGTGCGTCACAATCAGTCGCAGTCCAAGCATTTCCTTCGCCTTCAGCAAATGGCGAATGTATGCTCTGCTGTAATGCTTACAGGTCGGACACTGGCAGCCCTTTTCAATCGGCTCCGAATCCAGCTCGTATTTTGCATTCAACAGATTCATCTTACCATGGTTGGTATAGGCATGTCCGTGTCTTCCGTTTCGTGCCGGATAAACACAGTCAAAGAAATCGACTCCGCGTTCAACTGCCTCCAAAATATTGGCAGGCGTACCGACACCCATCAGATAAACCGGTTTTGCCTCCGGCAGATACGGTACGGTCTCCTCTATGATGCGATACATCTCATCATGTGATTCGCCGACCGCCAAACCACCCAATGCATAACCATCCAAATCAAATTCTGTAATTCGCTTCGCGTGCTCAATTCGGATATCCTCAAAGGTACCTCCCTGATTGATACCGAACAGCATCTGCTGCTTGTTAATCGTATCCTCCAGCTGATTCAAGCGATTCATTTCCTTCTTGCAACGCTCGAGCCAACGAGTGGTTCTGGCTACGGATTTCTCCATATAATCTCTGGTCGCCGGATGCGGCGGACATTCGTCAAATGCCATCGCGATCGTTGATGCCAGATTGGACTGAATCTGCATACTTTCCTCCGGTCCCATAAAAATCTTGCGACCATCGACATGCGAATTGAAATATACGCCCTCTTCCTTGATTTTACGCAGACCCGCAAGCGAAAACACCTGAAATCCGCCGGAGTCTGTCAATATCGGTTTGTCCCAAACCATGAATTTATGAAGACCACACAGCTGCTTGACAATCTTATCGCCGGGTCTGACATGCAAATGATAGGTATTGGAAAGCTGCACCTGTGTTCCGATCTGCTGCAGGTCCGTCGTGGCTACCGCACCCTTTATGGCTGCTATTGTACCTACATTCATAAAGACCGGCGTCTGTATGGTACCATGCACCGTCGTCAGCTGTCCGCGCTTTGCTCTTCCATCCTTACATATAAGCTTGTACATTCTGCTCTTATCCTTTCTGCAACAAAAAGTGTGCTTTGGTTAGTATAACTGTTCCGCCCACGTTTTTCAAGGTATATCTTCTAAGTTTATAAAAATTTTTCAGTTTTTCTTCGGGATGGTTTTCTCTTTTCGCCACGCAAACACCAGACAAGGAATCTGGACCAGCATCATGACTGCCCAGCCTGCCACACAGGCATAAGCCGCACCATTCATGCCAATCTCAGGCACCAGCACATAAATCATTACGGCACGCACCGAAATCTGCAAAAAGGTACCAAGCAGCGTCATCTTCATCCATCCCAGACCGCGAAAGCAGCCCTGCACTCCATTGGTTACCGACGGAATGATATAAAAAAACGCCATATGAGCCAGATAACTGCTGCCCACCGCAATCACTCCCGGCGAGCTCTCTTCGACAAAGAGCGATACCAGCGGTTCCCGGAAAATATATACGACCAAGCCGATGAATACACCATAAATCAGCTCCAGACCCATACCAATCCTCGCGCCCTGACGCATCCGTTCCTTTTTCCCTGCGCCCTTGTTCTGCGCAATAAAGGTCGTCATTGCATTCGCTATGTTCTGCTCCGGTGTAAATGCATAATCATCAATTCTTCCGACCGCATGAAAGGCTGCAATGCCGTCCACACCCAAGGTGTTGATGCCACTTTGAATAAACAGCTTGCCGATGGGCTGGCATGCCTGCTGCAATGCAGTTACCATGCCGTATTGCAATGTCTGTCTCAACAGCTCCTTTTCTACCCAAAGCTCTGCTCTTCCCAAGGACAGCTGCGGTACCTTCTGGTAGACATAGCGGATGCACAACAATACGGATACCAGCTGTGCCACTACCGTAGTCAGCGCCGAGCAAACCACACCCAAACGCAGTCCGCCTATCAAAATCAAGTCCAGCACCGCATTCAGCACCGAAGCAAAGGCGAGATATTTTAGCGGTGTCTTTGAATCTCCGATGGCTTTGAGTGCAGCCGCATACGCATTGTACAAAAAGGTAAACGGTAAGCCAAGAAATACCAAACGAAGATAAACGGTGGTCAGTCCCAGAATTTCCGACGGTACCCGAATCAACCGCAAAAGCGGTGTTGCTAACAGGATTCCCACCACCGCAAGCAGCATAGAAAATACAAAGCCGGATACCGCAGTCGTAGCCATTTCCTTTTTTACCTTTTCGGCATCTCCCGCACCAAAAAAACGGCTCATCAGAACCGATGCGCCAATACAGATACCGGAAATTCCAAGTATCATCATGTTCATAACCGGACTGGCAGTACCGACTGCCGCCAGTGTTTCCTTTCCGATGAACTGTCCTACAATCATGGAATCAACTACATTGTAGGTCAGCTGAAAAAAGTTTCCTAAAATCAACGGAACAGAATACCGAATCAACTGCTTCGGTATCCTGCCCTCTGTCATATTTACTGCCGCCATACACTCCTCTAATCCGTCAGATGCTGAATCAGCTGGTATGCCGTCGGCATAAAAATTGCCGGTATATGCTGCATACTGCCTTTTCCGTAGACGATGTCCACATATCTCTGACATACCTCATCAAAGGTCTTTTTGGTATATTTAATTTTCAGCAATGCTGCAATCTTATCGAACATTACCGGAGGAATCATCATGCCCCATTCACTCCGATCTTCGGCGGTATAGTACATCCGCTCGATACATGCCGGAGTAATGCGGAATCTTCTTCCGGTCATCTGGTTTGCACAGTATACAGCCACAAAGCCACTTGCGGTTACCTCACATTCCAGCAGACACTCATTCTGTGCTTCTCTGCTCTCTTCGATAATCATAAGCGGTATCGCAGTATCGTCCTTAACCTCCGGTACATCCGTATCAAACCGAAGACGTCGTTCTCCACCGGTACGAAGCAATGCAATCAGCTTATCAATGCTCTCCTGATCCATTACCTCCATGCCTACTTCGCTTTTTCTTTCCAAGAGAAATTCCAAAAGAATGTCTATCTCCTCTTGTGATAATAATGCCTTGTTGTCTGCCATAGTACACCCATCCCTTCTTATTGTTCTGTTGTATATTTTGCCAGTGCAGCCCATATCATTGCATTCCGCTTCCAGATTGCTTCGTATTCACTGATTGCCATTGGCGCAGCACCTACTCCGATTTCGATGGTTGCCGACGGAATCTGCTTTACCATAACACACCAGTCTCCGTAGCCTGCCGCATCCTGCTGATCCGTTGCTGCATATTTTATCTCATTGTCATTGATCGAATGAATCACATCAACCATCTGCTTACAGGCCGTCCGCAATTCTCCTGTCTGACCGTAATCCCAATAAATCACACTGCCTGTCGCATGATAGCTGATGGTCAAAGCCGGCTGTATCTTCTCCGTCAATCTTACCAACGCCGTAGCCTCTGCCTCAGAGGCAGCTGCCGTTCCTTTATATTTTTGCGCTCCCGGTGCCGCAGCCCCTTGATACGCCTCAAAGCCATAATCAAAATTGCGGTTCAAATCCACACCGCGCGCATTTGCCTTCCAGTACTTCAGATAATTTTTGAAAGAATAGCTTGTCGCTCCGGATGTCTTATCTCTATCATACCATTCCTCTATCTGTTGCCGGATGGATGCACTCGTAATTCCTTCCAGCCCAAACTGACTGATGCTGATTCCGTCCGGATTTACCATCGGTACCAAATGGACACCAACCTGTTCAAACAGCTCTGCAAAGGTGGTTCCGCCATAGCTGCCCTCCTCGAGATATTCCAGATAAAATTCCAGTTGGTTCATAACCAGCATACAGGTCATATATTCTCTTGCATGAATTCCTGCATGAATCAGTATCTGCGTCTTAGCCTCCGGATTGCCGAACACGGCTTCCTGTACCTCTCTGCCGTCTGCTGTGGTCGCAAGCACATTAAGCTGCAGCTTTTCCGGATACTTTCTTTTTAACTCCTGTAAATCTTCACACAGCTCATCGTAGGAGTAAATCTGCTCACTTGTATCTACCACACTAAGTTTTTTTTTGCGTCCGCAAGCAGCTCCTGCTGATTGTACGGCTTTTCTGTCGTCAGCTTTTTCGTGGTCAGAAATTCTGCATAACCATATACCACCTGACCTTCATATAACAGCTTGTCCCAACCGTTGCTGCCTTTGGCAAGGCGCGTAAATGAATCCCCGTATACTGCCTTTCCTACCACCTCGGTATCGGTCGATGGTCCGGAACGAAGATTCATAACCGAAGCTGCTACATATACCGTATCGTTGGTTTCCTCAAAGCCGCCATCCTTCGCATCTGAAATACCGGTGCTTCCGGAGCCTTCCGTACCACCCGTATTGCCGATTTCCCCGGTATTATCTGCTTCGCCCGTCTGTCCGCCTTCTACGGAACCACTCTGACCGGACTGCTCACCATCCTCACCGGTTGTATCCCCAACAGGACTCTGAGGTATATTCACTTCTGTTTCTACCTTTACCTGATGCTCTATCTGCTTGGCAGTTTCCATCGACACCTGCTCTTCCTGCTTTTCTTCTTTTCCGCAGGCTGTCAGCAGAAGCACCAAAACCAGCATCCATATTCCTCTTTTTTTTCTCATATACCTTCCCTTCTGCCGTCTGCTATTCGGCTTCCAGTCCGTCAAAATACTCCTGCACCTCTGCTACCGCATCCGCAGACAATGCTATTTCCTCTTCCATTCCATGAATCACTTCACTGCTATATTCGGCTTTTTCCAGAACATCATTTACCAGCTGCATCAGCTGTGCCAGCATGCTTTCGTTCTGTTCCAGCATCTGCCCCAAAAGCTCCACCTGCTCAGAACAAACACCCGCATCATTGATGCACTGCAGAGCAGAATGAACCTCAAACGCGAACATATCATACCCGTTTCCCATTTCTTCAATCTGTTCTGCCGCCTGCCGCACACCTCCCAGAAGCTTATCCTGTTCGTTGATTGCATCAAACGCACGCTGCTCTAACTTCTCCTGTGCCTGCAGCAGCTTCTCTACAATATGTCCATAGCCTTTACTGTCCCCCTGCACCATCATGCCTCCTTCCGTACTTCTCAGCCTTTAATCGAGTAGTGAAAATAATTCCTTAACATTACGCACTCCAATCAGCTTTATTCCTTCCTGTTTGCTTTGGAGCTTTTTCATATGCTCTAAGTTCGCTGCCGGCAAAATACAATTCTCATAGCCAAGCTTCTTCGCCTCTGCTACCCGCTGCTCTGCCTGACTTACGCCTCGTACCTCTCCGGTCAAGCCTACCTCACCAAAAACAATCGTTCCGGATGCAACCGGCCGATTCTTGTAGCTGGACAAAAGCGCCATTACAATCGCCAAATCCAGTGCCGGTTCATTGATTCGCATACCTCCGGCCACATTCAGATACGCATCACAAAACGACAGCTGAATCCCCAAACGCTTTTCTAACACTGCCATCAACAGATTTACACGATTATAATCCGTACCTGCCGCAGTCCGCCGCGGCATATTAAAATTGGTCTGGCACACCAGCGCCTGTACCTCCACCAGTAAAATTCTGCTGCCCTCTAACATCGCCGTAACTACCGAACCTGCCTCGCCCTCCGGCCTGCCCTGCAACATATACTCCGATGGATTATGTATTTCCTCCAAGCCGGTCCCGCGCATTTCAAAAACACCGATTTCGTTCGTTGAACCGAAACGGTTTTTTACCGCACGCAAAATCCGGTAAGAGGCATTGGAATCGCCTTCAAAATAAAGCACCGTATCCACCATGTGTTCCAGCACTCTCGGTCCGGCGACTACACCCTCCTTGGTCACATGACCTACGATAAATATGGTAACACCCAGTCCCTTTGCCAAACGCATCAGACTGGAGGTCGTTTCCCTAACCTGACTGACACTGCCCGGAGAAGCTGCGATATCCTCCCGAAACATAGTCTGTATCGAATCGATAACCACCAGCTGTGGCTTCTTTTCTTCGATTACCTTCTCAATGGCATCCAGACTGGTCTCGGACAAAAGCAGCAGATTGCCGCTCGCCTTTTCCAATCGGTCTGCACGCATCTTAATCTGATGCAGCGATTCCTCCCCCGAAATATATAGAATCTGTTCTCTTTCTGCCAGTCTGCTGCACATCTGCAGCAAAAGCGTGGATTTGCCGATACCCGGATCTCCGCCAACCAATACCAGCGAGCCATTCACAATACCACCGCCAAGCACCCGGTCGAGCTCCGTAAGTCCGGAGCTTAACCGCGCCTCTGTCGCAGAGCTGACCTCATCCAACCGCTGCGGCTCTGTTCTTTTTCCGGACAGCACACCGGCGGTATATACCGGCGCCGCTGTCTTTTTTACCGGCTCCTCTACAAAGGTGTTCCACTCCTTGCAGCCCGGACACTGTCCCATCCATTTCGTCGATTCCTGACCGCATTCCTTACAGAAAAAGACGGTTTTAGCTTTCCCTGCCATATAAATCTCCGCAAATTAACACTTTACCACACGCACCGCTGCAGGCTCTGCATCCTTAAATTCCACACTCAATACAAGCTTTCCACCGAGATTGGTCTTCATCTTGCCTACATTGGTATCGTCAATAAAAATCTTGTACTCCTTCTCCGGCTCCAGCTCCAGTGTAATCTGTGTATCCTCTGCCGCACGCACCTGAAAGCTCACGGTATTTTCCGTTGCCTCAAAATGCTCTACTGCAGTACCCGGCACCGACTCATACACGAACATACCGTTCTTTTCCAACTTCGTTACTTCCCAAAAGGTCTTAACTTTATATAAATCCCCGTTAAACTCAAAATCACTTGCCTTCGATTTCGTCTCTAAGGTGTAGTCTCCAAAGCTTAACGTTCCGTCTGTCTCTTTGCGAATTAATTCTGCGCTCATTTCCGTATCCTCCTGTTTTTTCCAGTTGCACAATACTTCTGTACCTGCTACTTACAAATATTCTACCATAACTTGGTTTGTTTTTCTACTGATTTCTGTTACTTTCTGCGAAAATTCCATAAAATTCTCACAAATCCGCCATAAAAAACGGCTGCTTTTTATTCTTCCGGCTGCTTTACTGCTTCTTTTTTGTGACGTACCGCTATTTTCAGCTTCTCCTCCTTGAAGCTCAACGTAACGGTATCCTGCCGTCTGACACGTCCCTCCAAAATTTCCTCCGCCAGCTTATCCTCTACCTCTGTTTGAATTGCCCTGCGCAGCGGTCTTGCACCATACTTTTCGTCAAAGCCCTTCTCAGCAAGATAATCCAACAGGGAATCCTCTGCCTTCAGGCGAATCTGCATCTGATTTGCAGAACGCTTCGCAATCGCACCAAGCATAATCTTGACAATCTCACGAATATGCTCCTTCGTCAGCGAGTGGAATACGATGGTTTCATCGATACGATTCAAAAATTCCGGCTTGAACAGACGCTTCACCTCATCCATAACGCCTTCCTTCATCTTCTTATAATCCGCCTCTGCATCCGCCTGATTTGAAAATCCCAAACGCTTCGGAGCTATGATGCTCTGTGCGCCCGCATTGGAGGTCATGATGATAATGGTGTTTTTGAAGCTGACCTTTCTTCCCTGCGCGTCCGTCACATGTCCGTCATCCAGAATCTGCAGTAAAATATTAAAAATATCCGGATGTGCCTTTTCGATTTCGTCAAACAATATGACAGAATATGGATTGCGTCGTACCTTCTCACTCAGCTGACCACCCTCATCGTAGCCCACATAGCCCGGCGGCGAACCAATCATTCTGGATACGCTGTGCTTCTCCATAAACTCCGTCATGTCCACACGAATCATCGCATTTTCATCTCCGAACATTGCCTCTGCCAAAGCCTTGGACAGCTCCGTCTTACCAACACCGGTCGGTCCCAAAAACAGGAACGAGCCTATCGGACGATTCGGGTCCTTCAAGCCCACACGACCGCGACGAATCGCTTTTGCTACCGCCGTTACGGCTTCCTCCTGTCCAATCACACGCTCATGCAAAATCTTCTCCAGTGCCAGCAGACGTTCACTTTCCTCTTCTTTTAATTTCTTCAGCGGAATCTTCGTCCACTGGGAAATCACATCCGCAATCTCATCCTCGCCAACCACAAGCTTTGCCTGCTCCTTCGCTTCTTCTCTTTCCTGCTTTAAATGCTCTAACTGCTTGCGGGTACGCTCCTGCTTTTTCTTGATGCTTCCGGCACGCTCATATTCCTCTGCCTTGATTGCCTCTTCCTTTTCCTGCTCTAACTGTGCAATCTTTTCCTCAAACTCCTTCATCTTCGGAGATGGCGCGAAAATTCCGAGACGCACCTTGGATGCTGCCTCGTCCATAACATCAATCGCCTTATCCGGCAGGAAGCGGTCATTGATATAACGGCTCGCCATACGCACTGCCGCATGCAACGCTTCGTCCGTAATCGTAACTCTGTGATGTGCCTCGTAGGTAGCACGCAAGCCATGCAATATGCGGATTGCCTCTTCCTCGTTCGGCTCTTCGATGATGACCGGCTGGAAGCGCCGTTCCAGCGCTGCATCCTTTTCGATATGCTTCCGGTATTCTTCTCGCGTCGTCGCTCCGATTAACTGAATCTCGCCTCTCGCAAGTGATGGCTTTAAAATATTGGAGGCATCAATAGCCCCCTCGGCTCCGCCGGCTCCGATAATCGTATGAAGCTCGTCAATAAAGAGCAAGACATTGCCATCCGCAATAACCTCACCGATAACCTTTTTGATGCGCTCCTCGAACTCACCGCGGTACTTGCTGCCCGCTACCATGCCGGACAAATCCAGCGTCATCACGCGCTTATGTGCGATAACCTCCGGTACATCTCCTTCGACAATCTTCTGTGCCAGCCCTTCCGCTACTGCGGTCTTTCCGACACCCGGCTCGCCGACCAGACACGGATTGTTCTTGGTACGACGGCTCAATATCTGAATTACTCTCTGAATCTCTACCTCTCTACCAATGACCGGGTCGAGTCTGCCCTCTCTCGCAAGACCGGTCAAATCCCTGCTGTATTGGTTCAGCGTCGGAGTCTGCACACGGGTCCGAAGCTTCCCTTTGGCACCGCCTGCTTCATTTTTTAAATTGCTTACATCGACCCCGCCGGCTGCCAAAATATCCGTATACAGCTTCTGCAGATTGACTCCGAGGGTATTTAACAACCGCACTCCGATACAGTCTGCTTCCTTAATCAGCGCAATCAATAGATGCTCCGTACCCACCTTTTCTGCTTTTAAACGCAGGCTTTCCTTGTACGCTGCCTCCATAATCTTCGCTGCACGCGGAGTAAAATTATCCCGCTCCATAATCTTGATGCCGTTGGTTGGTGCAATCAGCTGGTTTACCAGCTCAAGCAGCTTCCCTTCGTCCACATCATGTTCTTCTAACACTCTGCCCGCTACACCATCTGCCTTTGCCAATCCGATGAGCAGATGCTCAGTACCGATATAATTATGCGCCAGCCGGTATGCAGCCTCCTTAGCATACCGAATTGCTTCCTGCGCATTTCTGGTCAATCTGTCGTCCATAGATTATATATTCCTCCATTCTGAGAACGTTTTCCTTTTTACTCTTCTCTCAAGCCGGCCTCCCACATACGCCGGTTCAGATATTCTGCCCGCTTGGCTGCCCGCTCTCCCGCATCCATACTGCGTCCGCACAGCTTCTGCAGATTGGCAGGCTGAATCCGTATCATAAGCTCATACAGGTTCATCTCTTTTGCAAATGAAATCAATCCCATGTCTCTTCCAAATTTTAATTGTGCCAGTAACAGCGTCGCATCCTCTTTTGTCATGCGCTTTGCGTGCCGCAGCACTCCGTAAGAACGGTACACCTTATCCATAATTTCTGCTGCACTGACATTGCCCAGATGCTCACGGTATTTTTGCTCCTGCTGCACAATCTGATTTAATATCAGCTTCAAATTATCTAAAATCTCCCGCTCCGTCGTACCTAAGGTTTTTTGATTGGATATGCGGTACAAAAAGCCCTGTGTCTTTGTACCCTCCTCCGAAATGCCTCGAATCAGTATCCCATAACGAGCCACCTCGTCTGCCAGCTTCTGTATCTTTCCTGCCATCGTCAGCGCAGGCAGAAATACCAGAAACGAAGCACGCATTCCGGTACCTGCATTCGCCGGAGAGGTCGTCAGATAACCATAGCGTTCATCAAAGGCATAGCTTAGCTGCTCCTCTAAATAATTGTCTACCCGGTCTGCCCGGTAGTAAGCGCCATCAATATCGGCTCCCGGAGCAACCGACTGAATCCGCAGATGCTCCTCCTCATTTACCATGATGCTGATGCCCTCATCCTCTGCCAGTACCAGCGCAGTTTCCTGTTCCTTTCCGATAATCAGGTCGCTGATGATGTACCATTCCTTCAATGAGAGCTTCTCTGTTTCGGTCAGCTTGTTGATGCTGCAGGAATAATACTTCAGCCCCTCCTTCTGCTCCAGTCCCGGCACGCATTCTCTCACGCGCCGAACCAGCTCTGCGCATTCCTTCTCCTTCATCTTACCCGGAAAATGATATTCCGCTACATTTCGCGCCAGTCGTACTCTGCTGGAAATCACAATTTCCTCTTCGCCCTGTTTTTCATACCATTTACTCATGCGCAGCCTCCTTCGCCCGGCATTCCCGTATCCGGTCTCGCAGCACTGCCGCAGTCTCATAATCCTCCTGCTCCAATGCCTGCTGCAGACGCATCGAAAGCCGCTCTGCCTCACTTAATTCCGGCAGTTCCTCCTTGACCGGCTCTCTTGGTCCATCCATATGCTTTGGCTGCTTCCCTGTATGCAAATCCGCACCGTGTATCTTTTTGATGCTTCTCTCTAAGCGTTTTCCAAAGCTCTGATAGCAGCCGGCACAGCCAAACTGTCCCTTTTGACGAAACTCCCCATAGGTCAGCCCGCAATGCGGACATGCCAGTACCGCCGTACCTTCGCTTTCCTGCTCATTCTTTTGTTTTTCGAGCGTTTCCTCCAACAGACCGGAAAGCAGACCGCCGAGCGACAGCTCCTGATCCGCAAACGGTGTTTTTATCCGGAAATGCGTATTTTTCGCCGCACATTCCTCACACAAATACTGCTCATTTTTTTCTCCGTTGATAATCTCTGTATAAAAAATTCGTGCCTCACGCACCTTACAAATTCCACATATCACAAGCATCCCTCATTTCTGCTTACATAAATTCATGATAGGTTTCTTCTACTACCCGGCTGATTTCGTCATAGGAAAGATTTTTGCAAATCGCCCGCGCCATCAGTACACGGAGCTGCTGTCTGAATTCCTCTATCGCAACTGCCTTATCGCAATTTAACGCAATGACCGCTCCCTGTCTCCGGTTCAGCTTCACATAGCCCTCCTGCCTCAAAATAGAATATGCTTTATTAACGGTATGCATATTGATTCCAATATCATCCGCCATTTCACGCACAGACGGCAGACTATCTCCATCCCGAAGCTCCGCCATGGCTATCCTAAGAATAATCTGATTTCTCAACTGTATATACAATGCTTCATCACTGTCAAAGTCAATCGAAACAATCATGCCCTCACCTCCACACAACCATGTCATCTGTTATATATATCTTATAACAAACAACAAGAAATGTCAACAAAACGCAGCAGGAGAAACCTTCCTGCTGCGCCTTATTTTATCTTATTGTGTTTACTTGTTTTTAATCGTCCTCATCGCCGTATCTTGAGCGGATTGCAACTCGTATGGCAATAATCAGCAGCAAAAGCACTGCGCCTCCCAACGCTCCTGCAATCAGGCTCATCCGATTGAGATTTTCTTCATATTCCTTCGTCTTTACCAACAGTTCGTTCAGCTTTTGCGAATTTCCGCCGTCTGACGTAACGACAATCGTCTCCGCCTGATATCGCTGAACCGTATATTCTGTCCGGTCAAATCGGTAAAGTGCCGCTTCATTCGCTGCACCCTCCAGTACAATCAGACAAAATTCCTCCTGTCCCGCCTTCTGATATACCGTTACCGCGCTTCCGTTAATAAAAAGCTCAGTCTGCTCATAGCCCTCCGGTATTTCCACTGCGCTCACATCCTCTGCAAGCTTATAGCGGTAATCGGCACACAAAAAGGTTCCCTCACCGTCTACCGATTCCAAATAAAGCTGCCGCTCCTTCTCCTGCTTCGGTTCATCCGACGGCTGTCCGGCTTCGGTTTCTTTTTCTACCGTCGCAAAAATACGGTATATTTGTTCCTCTCCGTTTTCTGCCGTAACAAGAATCTTTACTTCATTGATGCCGGTTACTAACTTCTCATTCCCTGACACCTGCACCTTTGCAATCAAATCCTGCGGCACCGCGCTAACCACCAGACAATCCGTTCCGCTCTCCAGCGTTACCTCATACTCTGTTGTTTCCGAAGAAAATTCCGGTGTCAGTCTTCCCGGACTGATGCGCAAGGTTTCAAGCTTTGCATTGGAGGACGCAGACTGCGCTGCCGCAATCCGAAAGGAAAACGGCTCTGCCTTTACCGACATCGAGCTTCCGTTCTCATATGCATATACCATCGGTGTCCGACTGGTTCCAAACTGACACACACCCGGATTGATTGCAGTAAATTGCAGCACATAGCTCCGCAAATAGTCCGACGGCTTCGCATCCATATCGTAGACTCTCAAATAACCGTCACTGCCACTCACACAGGAGGGTCCCGAGGTATATTCTAATAAATTCGAATCATAAACCAGATATCCCTCAAAATCTCCTATCGTTGCATCTGCCGTAATCTGCAGCAATACTACTACCGTATCTCCGACACTGACTGCCTCCTCTCCTTCCAGAGAGAAGGTAATGTCCGCACTCGCTGCCCACACCTTGGTCGTTCCTGCAAGCATGGTCAGCATAAATGCCAGTGTCAGTACCAGTCCGAGCTTTTGTAATAAATGTTTCCCGGTAATTCTCATTCTCATCTCCATCTAATCTATTCTTTATTTCCGAGTAGCCTGCCATCTACTCTTCTCGCGCTATCGTCAGCTTATATTCTCTGATATCGCCGTTCTCTGCCGTAACAAAAACATAAAATACATTATTGCCAGGACTTAAGACATACCAGCCGGTACCCGTGATTGTCGCCTTGCTGCTGACTGCCGTCGCCTGCAATTCGATAAAATCATAGGTATTATCTACAACCAGATAATATTCCTGATCCACCGACATATTAAACGTTGGTGTCAGTGACAACGCCTTACCTGACGCATCCTTTACCTCCAGAGTCTTCAGCCAGTTGTTTGGATTGCTTGCATTCTGCGGCTTTGGACTCACCTCCTCCGGCATATTCAGATACACCGGAATCGAGAATACCAATGGCAGCTCGCCAAATTCTGCATATGCCGCTGCTACCTTTCTTCCCTCCGAATACGGAGCCTCTACGTTCGCCATATATTGATGCGAATAGGTCGAGGTCGAGGTCACATTGAACTTCTGAAGATAAATGGTATTCTGTCCGCGATTGATGTAGGAATAGCCGATATAATATGCACCACCCAAAATCGCACGGTACGGACTGGTCCACGGAATCAGCATACTGACATTCAGCGCCGCATTCGTGCTTCCATTTTTCGCATACTTCAAGCCGTTCGCAATCGCACCACCGGCAACCGTACTATGGTAAGCTCCAATGTTGTAGAAATTGTACAAGCCCTCAAAGCCGGATACCTTACCCGATACACTATTACTCATCGTTGTAGTACCGGTCACTACCTCCTGCTTTACACGCGAAGCCAGATGGAACGGGCTGACACCGGAATAGGATGCCGCCTCCATAAAGATTTCACCGTAGCTCATACTCTTCTTTTCGCCATTTTCCGTAAAATCGACCACATTCTGAGACATCGCCGTATTCTTCAAAATACGCTCTACGCCCTCCAGATTCTGATAGGTCGGCTCATAGGTAAGCAGCTCGAACTGGAAAATATTCGTGCTGTCGAGGAAATTTCTCGGGTCCATATAATATCGTATTGCTGCCTCCGAAGCGGTTACCCAGCTCGAACCATCGTATACGACAAAGCTGTCCGTCTTCCAGTTGTACGCATTGTTCTCTAACGACTTCCATGCCAGATTCTTGGAATTGGTAATCAAATTCTTTCCTACCAGACTTTCATTGGCAATGACCTCTTCCCAATCCAGTCCGGTATGATATGCTACAAACTGCCAGGTCGGATGCTCCTCATGAATCTGACGCAGCATTGCCTTGTAGCTCTCCGGGAAATTCTGAGCCTCCAACATTGCCTCAAAATCCTCCGGATTTACCGTAGGCTCCGGATTCTCCGGAGTCGGTGTTGCATCCGGTTCGCCCATGCTTCCGCTGTTCTCTACCAGCACAACATATTCCGCATTGATATAACCATAGTATTCTACCTCATCCTTTACTACATGGATGTGGCACCAATTCATATCATCGCCGCTCTCAAAGCCCAAAACATCAAATACCGTATCCGGATTTACAACTACCGCAAATCCGCTCGCGTCCTTTACGAGCTTACTGCGGTACTTCGGCTCCAGCTTCAGCGCCAATGCCGAAACCTCCTGAATCGTACCGGACTGTGGCGGTACGGTCGGGGTCGGACTTGCCGTCGGCTCCGGTGCTGCCGTCGGAGTCGGTGTTGCACTCGGCTTTGGTGTTGCTGTCGGGGTCGGAGTCGCCGTCGGACTCGGCGTTGCTGTCGGCGTTGGCGTTGCCGTCGGGGTTGGTGCTGCTGCCAGATTCAAACGATTCGACAGCGTATAGCCCTCATAATCCGTTCCGCTACTAGTATAACGCACCTTAAACCACTTATCCGAATCCTTCGTAATCTCCTCTAAAATCAGCACACGCTTGCCTTCCGCAATTGATAAAATATTGCCATTCTCTTTGGTCAAATAGGTAGACTTCGAATCTGCCTTCTTACGCAGCTTCAGGCTGCCGCCGGTTACCGTCGCATAAATCGTATCCTTACAATCCAGCTTCACATACGGTGCTATCGCATAACCGATTACGGTTTTGCCATCCACCGTGACTGCCAGACGATACCAGGTATAATCCTCCTTGTCCGATTCATTCAATACCTTGACCGAAACATCCTTCTTTAAGGTTTCCAGCACCTTCGCCGTAGTGGTTGCATCCTTGCGCAAATTCAGCGAATTTGCCGTTACGGTTGCTGAATACTGAAAATCCTCATCCGCGTCAATCGGAAGCGGGGTCGGGGTCGCCGTCGGTATCGGACTCGGGGTCGGAGTAGGCGTTACCGTATAAGTATTTCGCAAACCCAGTATCTTGATATCTGTCAGCTTCACATAGCCGTTATACTTCGTTCCCGACAATGTCACGCGCACATAAAACCACTTTTCACCGTCCACCGTTTTTTCTTCGGTTGCATAGAGAACCTTTTCATCCGGTACGGTCACCGCCTTGCCGGAGGAATTCGTTACCTTCTTGCTGCCACCTGCCTTCGTATAAAGATTTATCTTTCCGTCTGCCGCAGCATAAAATGCCTTTTTCATCGTAAATGCCACATAATCACTCAGCAGATAACCCTTCTTGGTCTTACCATCCACCTTAACCGAAACATGGTACCATACCTGCTCATTTACTCTCTCTTCACCGATTACCGTAACAGAGGTCGCATTGGACAACGTAGCGAGCACTCCCGAGGTGGTATTCGGCTCCTCGCGCAGACGCAGAGAAGTCGCTGTTACCGATGCCGCCAGCTTCATTTCATACTCTACCTTGGTAATCAGAATCGGAGTCGGGGTCGCCGTCGGACTCGGGGTTGGCGTAGGTGTCGGGGTTACCGTCGTCGTAATCCGCTCACCCACCAGCGTCACATTGCTTGCGCGCATATAGCCGAAGTACTTGGTTCCGCCGACTGTTACTTTAATGCCAAACCACTTCTCGCCGTCAATCGTCTTTTCTTCTGTTACGTTAAGATACTTGCCCTTCGGTACTACCACCGATTCTCCGGCAGAATTTTTTACAAAGCCGCTGACGCCGGCTGTCTTATGTATATTGATTTCTGAATTTGTACTAACATAAAAGGTTTTCTTCAAATCAAATGCTACATAGTCACTCAGAACATAACCCTTTTTGGTCTTTCCGTCAATCTTGGTCGAGACATAGTACCACTTCTGACCGTCTACATCCTTTTCTCCGAGCACCTTCAGCGCCGTACCTTTTTTCAGCGTCTTGACTACCGATGCCGAGGTACCTGCGTCACTTCGCATATTCAGCTCGCCCTCCGTTATCTTCGCCGCCATCTGCAGCTTGTACTCTACTGTCGTGATGACTGCTGGAGTCGGGGTTGCGGTCGGAGTCGGAGTCGCCGTTGGGGTTGGCGTTGCGGTCGGAGTCGGGGTCGCTACTGCCGTAACCTTGATATAAGTACCAAGACAATAACCGGTTACCGTCTCCCCTGCAAAGGTTGCCTGAATCTTGTACCAGCCATTTTCCTGACCTAATATCTTAACCTCCTGATCCTTTACCAGATACGCATCCACGCCGTTTGCCGAAACCTTTGCATAGGTCGTCCCCGGACCACTGCGGATATTCAGTTCATAGGCAGTACAAATACCTGCCACCGGCTGTGCCTGCACCGCAGCCATGACCGGAATACATTCCTGTAAAATCGTCGTTACATAGGGGCACAAAAGTGCTATACAAAGCAGCATCACAAGGTGTTTGCGATACAACGTTTTTTTCAACATAATTCAAGTCCTTTCTACTACATTCTGCGGATATGTTACAATCGAACTATGGCATCTATGTGTCACTTTTTGCAACAATTCCGCAAAAAGAAGCGGAAAAAAGTACCAGAGTATCCTGTTGTCTGATTCCTTCTTTCCGCTTTACTTTTATCTGTTGTCTTCTATCACAATCGCCTACAGCTGCTTTAAGTTGATTCCCTGAGCCTTCAAGGTCTCAATAATCGAATCAGCCACTGCCATAACCTCTTCGCGCGTCAGAGTTCTGTCGTTCTGCGAGAAAATCAGACGCACCGTAATCGACTTACCGTTTTCATCCTCATAGGTATCAGTCACAAATACCTTCTTAATCAGCTTGGAATTTGCAGCCTCGATTGCCTTTCCGATCGGCTCAAAGCGGTCTACCACGAAGGACAAATCCACTTCAACCGACGGATACTTCGACGGCTCCTCATAAGCAATCCGTTCCTTGCTGACTGCGGTAAATGCAGCCATATCGATTTCTGCGTATACCACTGCTGCCTTCTTGTCAATCTTCTTCGATACGGTAGGATGTGCCACGCCCATCTCACCGATTACTTCGCCATCGCAAACAATCGCATTCAGATTCTTCGGATGCTGGTAGGAATGAGTCGCCTCCATCTTCTGATAAGACAGATTCTGATGACGGATATCTGCTGCCAGAACTGCTATCATATCTCTCAATTCAAAATACAACTGCTCTAAGGACTTGGTCTTGCTGAACAAGGTAATTGCCAGCTTCTTCGATTCGGCACACAGATTGTTCTCATCCACACCGTTTACGACACGTCCAATCTCAAAGATACCGAAATCCGGTGCATATCCGGTGTTCGTCTTAATCTGACAGAACTGGGTCGGAATGATGGATTTACGAATCGTCTCAATGTTCGGGTTGGTCGAATTGAGCAGCTTGATATTGTCCTCTACTTCGATACCGAGCTTCTTGTACTCATCACTGTATGCCCATACATAGGAATGCAGCTCATGCAGCGAGAATCTCTTAACCAAAATATCCTTCATCTTCTCCTCAACACTCTTGGCTGCTGCCACACGAACCGGATACAGCGGTGCTACTGCGGTATGCACATCAAAGTTGTCATAGCCGTAGATACGGGTAATCTCTTCGATGATATCAGCCTTAATCGTAACATCCTTGGTTGCTCTCCAGCTTGGTACTACTACCTTGAACCAGTCATCGTTCAAAATCACACCAAAGCCCAGTGCCGACAAGGTCTTTACAATCGTATCGTTTGCAATCTCAATACCGGTATAACGATCTACAAATGCCTTATCAAATTCCAGCGTTACATCCGGATAACGGAATGCATACTCGTCAGTCAGAGAAGAAATAACCTCTGCCTCACTGTCAATATCGGTCAACAGCTTTACAAAACGTGCAATCGCCGGCACGGTCATCTCAGGGTCCAGACTCTTTTCGTAACGTGCCGAAGCATCGGTACGATGTGCCAGACGAACGGTGGACTTACGAACGGAAGACGCATCAAAGGTCGCAGACTCCAGCGTCAGCTCCGTCGTATCCTCTACGATTTCCGAATCCAGACCACCCATGATACCTGCAATCGCTACCGGAGTATTGTCGTTGCAAATCATCAGTGTATTCTCGTCAATGTTACGGTCCACACCATCTAAGGTCTGGAATACAAACGGCTTATCAAATCTCTTGATACGAATCTTTTCTACCTTTCTGGAGTCAAATGCGTGCATCGGCTGACCCATCTCTAACATCAGGTAGTTCGTTAAGTCCGCAAGCAGATTGATGCCTCTCATACCACAATAGAACAGACGGATACGCATATTCATCGGGCTGACATTCTTCTTGATATTTGCCACCTGCAGACAGGAATATCTCTGACAAAGCGGATCCTCAATCTTCATATCAATCTTTGGCAGATTATCATATTTCGACAAATCTACCGTTTCCATCGGCTTTAACGGACGACCTGCCAGCGTTGCAAACTCACGCGCAATACCGTAATGTCCCCAAAGGTCCGGACGGTTTGTCAGCGACTTGTTATCTACCTCGAAAATAATATCGTCAATCTCATACAACTGCTTCAAATCAGTACCGTTTGCCACATCCTCGGTAATATCCATGATACCGGAATTGTCATCGCTAAGACCCAATTCCTTTGCCGAACAGCACATACCGTTCGAGGTATAGCCTGCCAGTGCGCGAGGTGCGATGGTAATCTCACCCACCTGTGCTCCTAACTTTGCAAATGCGGTCTTCATACCCACGCGGACATTCGGCGCACCGCAAACAACATCTGCAAGCTCTGCCTCGCCGCAGTCTACCTTTAACAAATGCAGCTTCTTCGATTCCGGATGCTCCTCCACCGACTTAATTTCGCCGACTACCACACCGGAAATATCACTTCCCTTGTAAAAAATCTCATTCTCTACCTCTGCCGTAGATAATGAAAACTGATGAATCAATGCAACCTTGTCCAATCCGGAAAGATCAACAAAATCAGAAATCCAATTTAATGAAATAAACATAATGCTCGCTCCTTTCTTATTCATCCTCCGTAAACTGGGACATACTTGCCAGACTGCCGCCGTTCAAATCACGGATATCCTTGATACCATACTTCATCATTGCCAGTCGGGTCAGACCAAGACCAAACGCAAAGCCGGTATACTCCTCCGGATCAATGCCACCCGCCTTTAATACCTCCGGATGAATCATTCCGCAAGGACAAAGCTCCAGCCAGCCGCTGTGCTTACAGGACGGACAACCTGCACCACCACAAATCTCACAATTAATATCCAACTCAAAGCCCGGCTCCACGAATGGGAAGAAGCCCGGACGCAGACGTACCTTAATATCACGGTTAAATACACCGGAAAGCATCGTCTTCATAAAGAAAATCAGGTTACTGATGGAGATATTCTTGTCCACCATTACACCCTCCATCTGGAAGAAGGTATTCTCGTGGCAGGCATCCGTTGCCTCGTTACGGAAGCAGCGTCCCGGGAAGATTGCCTTAATCGGCACTCCGTCCTCTACCAGTGCTTTCTTGTACTTCTTGTAAATCGCATTCTGCGCTGCGGAGGTATGGGACTTCAACAGCTGTCCGTTCTCCAAATAATAAGTATCCTGCATATCACGCGCCGGATGGTACTTTGGAATATTGAGTGCCTCAAAGCACTCATAATCCGTTACTACCTCGCTGTAATCCTCTACCGCAAAGCCCATGGACTTAAATACCGCCTCACACTGGCGCTGTACCAGCGTAATCGGATGATACGAACCGCGCTCTAAGGTCGGTGGCATCGAAATATCAATTTCCGGTGCTGCGTTAATCTCCTTCTCTAACTCCAGACGTGCAAACTCTTCCTTCTTTGCTGCTAACTTCTCTGCTGCCTCATCCTTCAATACATTAACCTCCTGACCCAGCGCTCTACGCTCTTCGTCAGAAAGCTTGCCCATATCCTTCAAAATCGCAGTAATACTACCCTTCTTGCCCAAATATGCAACACGCATATTTTCCAGCTCTGTGTCGTTTTGTACGCTTCGAAGCTCTGCTTCAAATTGGTTTCTCAATTCAGAAATCTTCTCATTCATTTATAAATGCCTCCTTTTTCACAAAAAAATCCGTCTCATAATTTTCATTATGAGACGGAATATCTCCGCGGTACCACTCAATTTGTGACTAAGTCACCACTCGATTGCTTTAATGCAGCAAATACATCCTGCTTTTCACAGGAAGCTCCTGAGTCGAACTTCGTATAGCATATATTCTGCGGCTTCTCAGCCCCCGCCGCTCTCTGGAAGAATCGTTCTGCTACCTACTCTGTCATATGATATGACGCTCAATCATAGCCTTTAATTTATACACTAACTTAGATTATAGCACACCTCCCGGCGGTTTACAAGAATTAATTTTCTCAAACTTCTGTATTTCTATTTACCAAAGGAATGCCAAATCAGCTCTTCGCTATCTCATCCACCCACGCAAACAGCTCTTCCAAATCATAGTCCCCTGCATGCAGCACATTCCAAGGCGAATGATAATCCACCTCACAGGAAATCTCCTTCAGCTTCAATGCAAGCATTGCTGATATTGCCAGTGAGGTATCCCGGTCACATTCCCCATGCCTAATACGCCAGTGACGAGCTTTTACAGCCGCATTATCCTCCAGATACTTCATCGGGTTCATCCGCTTTACAGCACCATCCTCCGCCATTTCTCCGCCGGTCAGGCTATTCAATCTGCTGTACTCGGTAAAATGACGCATATTCGTCTGTCCACTGCCAAACAAATCATTTTCCGGACTATCCATGGATAACGCATCAAATGCCGGTGCGGATTTCATTCTTGTAATATCCCTGACATATTCCTGCCAGTCCATTGCAACCGCCACGCCATCCCGAATAATCAGCCACTTCTTATCCGAAAGCTCTGCGCCAAAATCCAGCGCCCGCTGCGCAGAAGCCAACACAACACGCTTCATATACTCCTTAAACGAACCGTTTCCTTCCGCATCCAGCTCCAACAAAGCTCCGTTTTCATCCCGCAGCTTCAAGCTGTTTACATAGTCCGGGAATCTCTTCGCCAATTCCTCCGATGCCTTTATCTGTAACTCAGACATTTGACCATCCTCCTGGGTAAATGCCGGTCTGCCGCCCTCATCCATCCTCATATGCATCCGGTGGTAGTGATTCACATGCAGAAACTGCCATTCATGAGCCATATCCGCATGCTCCAGATTCGTAATCGGGCAATAGCAGGACGCCGCAAAAATATCATCCCGTTCCTTGGCTGCCCCGATTTCCTCCAGATAACCTTCGTAATCCGGATGATTTCCGGTAGCTCCCATCAAAGAGGACAATGCACCACCCGCACTGGTTCCGTTCGTAATGATTTTTTCCGTATCACCCGGCAGTTCTTTGGCAAAATGACGAAGATACCGCACAGCTGCCTTATAATCCACCACGCATGCCGGAGCCTTACCGATGTATTCTCCGGATGCATTCTGTAGTACACGTCCGCGAATCGCAGGCGTTGCAACCACATATCCATGCTGCAATGCCCGAAAAATAGTATTCGGTATTCCTTCCTGCTCCCAAGGCATTCCTACCGGTTCCCCCGCCATTCCCGGCATATAACCTCCTACCAGATTCGGCATAAAAATAGGGGCTGTATGCAGCGAATAACCATGAATCGTCCCACCTTGATAATACGTCTCAGGGGCAAAAACATTCATCTGCTGAAATTCTTCCTGTACCGGCTTGTCTACATATATCCTGTTTCGAAACGCTCGTACCTCAATCGTATCGTTTCCTACCGTAATCTTCTCTACCTGATATAGCTCCTTCTCAAATCTCATGCTACACTCCATTCTGAAGCGTTTTTTGTTCCTGCGTGACGCTTCCGCACACCTATCACTATATCACATTCTGCTTATTTTAACCATGCAAACTCAAGAATTTTTACAAGGGATAATATTCTCCCCTCTCTCATATACTATACCAACGACAATACTAGCTTCCGGCATCCTTCCTTGGTGCTCGAAGCGGAGATTCCCCATGCATACCCTCGAACAGCTATTATCTCAACTCAACTCCTTCTTTTGGAACGGTCCAATGCTGGTATTACTTCTTGCCACGCATCTGTATTTTACCTTTCATCTGAAAATCATTCAGAAACGGCTGCCGGATGCTCTGCGGCTTTCTATCGGACTGCCTCCGCGTCATCACTCCTCCTCTGCGTCATCCGCTCAAACCAAAGCCGATGCACATCCCCACAAAACAATATCCAAAGACAACTCCACCTCTGCCCGTACCGCACCCAGCAGCTTTATGGCACTGACCACAACCCTTGCCGCTACACTCGGCACCGGCAATATCATCGGCGTTTCCTCTGCGATTGCCGTCGGTGGTCCCGGTGCCTTATTTTGGTGCTTTCTGACCGGCTTGTTCGGTATGGCAACCACCTATGCCGAATGCTACCTTGGCATCCGTTACCGCCGCAAACTACCGGACGGCAGCTTCGCCGGCGGACCGATGTACGCTTTGGAGCACGGCTTACATAACAAAAAGCTTGCCGGACTTTATGCGGCTGCCACCATCTTTGCCGCCTACGGCATCGGCTGTTCGACACAGGGACGCGCCTTTGTAGACGCTGCCGCCTCGCTCGGACTCTCCCGGATTCCCACCGGCATCCTGCTCTCACTGCTGGTCGGATTGGTTATCCTCGGGGGCGCTGCCCGGATTCATCGTTTTTGTATGCGTCTCGTGCCTGCCATGGGCGGCATTTTTATTTTTTGCTGTGTCCTAATCCTATTCCGCAATCTTCCATACTTACCGAATGCTGTTTCTCTCATGCTGCGCTCTGCCCTTTCCCCGAAAGCAATTACCGCAGGCTCCCTCTCCGGCTGCCTCATGAATGCCCTCCGCTATGGGATTGCCAGAGGCCTTTTTACCAACGAAGCCGGGCTCGGTTCGGCTGCCATTGCTGCCGCCGATGCCGACCATCCGGAGCCATCCGCACAAGCACTGGTTTCTATGACTGCCACCTTCTGGGACACCATCGTCATGTGTTCCCTGACCGGCTTCGCTATTTTGACCACTGCCCTTGCTTCGCCCGAAGCATTGAACGGCCACAGCATGAACGACTTGACCCATGCCGCTTTTCTGCGTTTGTCTGCCAACGGTCCCGATTTGCTAAACCTATGCCTGATGGCGTTTGCCTTCGCCACATTAATCGGCTGGTCCTATTTCGGCGAAAAAGCCACGCATTACCTGACCGGTACGCGTGGCATTCTTCTCTACAAAATCGTATATTTGATTATGATTTTCCTCGGCTCCGTGCTCTCCATGAGCTTTATATGGGAACTCACCGATTTCGCCAACCTTTGCATGGCACTCCCGAACCTGTTTGCATTATTCGCACTTCGCAAAACCATCCCGCCGCCCAAGTAGCCGCCACACTATGCCAAAGGTTTTTCTGTCCAAATACACCTTTCCTCTCGTTCCTGCTACTTCGACATCGTTTGCGCCCATTGAATGATTTGCCATGCATCCTCTGCATCCACTCCTGCCCCAAGATAAATCGCACCATAATACTCATCCCAAAAGAAGCCCCGACTGCCATCCTCCGAAAACGCGGCAATCACCTGCTCCCTCGTCAACTCCGGCAATGCTCCCAGACTATCTCTTCTCTCATAATAATCCGGCTCGGCATTCAGATACCATGACACATAACCGCTTCCATTCTTCACATAGCTGCCGCCGAAGTAAACCGCCTCTCCGTTTTTTAAGCTAATATGCTCCTCCTGCACCTCATAGCCTAGGGCTGCAAAATCCGGAATATACGCCGCAAATGCCTCCGGATAAGCTTCACAAGAAATATACTCCATCGTATCTCCACCGCTTAAAAACCGCTCCAAATCTAGCGGATGCGCCCAAAACCACTCAAACAGCGATACCACCGTTTCGTAGCTATCGTTCCAGGAACCGCTAATCTGATACCAGCCGCTCTCCGTTTGATAGGTCATCGTTTTGTCGCGATTTTCATTTCCCTCCGCGACAATCCGGACACCATCCCGCTCCGTTACCGTCACACGAGGCGTAACGATATTGCCCCGCTCATCCAGCTCAATAAAAATGCAGTCCGAGATTTCCTCAATCTCCTGATAGCCAGCCTTGATTCCGATATCACTATAGCTTTCCATATCATCTCTGCAATGCCACGACATTTGGAGGCTATGCAGGCTGCCATCCTCATTGAAATGCACCGCCGCATCAAACAGCGGATGGGTTTCTATCACCGGAATCCTTCCCTCCTGCTCCAACAGCTCCCGCTCATCCGAAAAATAACGCGTCTCATAATAAGGCGCCCGCAGAGCACTTTTGTCCTCTGCCCTTACCAATACATCCTCTCTCGTAATCTTACTATTCACAAAATAATCCCCTGCCGCAAAGTCCTCTGCCCACTGCTGTATCCGGTTACTATCACTTCCAAACGGCAGGCTTTGACTATTTCCGCTTCCAATGTACTTTCCAGCCAATCCTCCCCCTACCAGCATAGCGCAAACCGCTGCCGCTACCGATGCCTTCTGCCATCCGCGCAGTTTCCGCTTTCCTTTCCTCTTCTCGGACAAGCTTATCGTCTCCGGCTTTTCGTCCACCGGCTTTCTTTCCTCCTCTGCTGTTTCTCCCGCTGCATCCAAAACAAAATCGTCCCTGATTTCTCCAATCGCATCCAACAATCCAACTGCTTTCGTCATAGTATCATCCCCTCCTGTTCTAATCTGCTGCGAAGACGCAGCCGCAACCGATAAAGCATGGATTCCACCTTACTCTTGCGAAAACCAAACCGCTCGCTTATCTCCTTGATCGAATCCATATACCAGTACCTGCGTACAAATACCCGCCGTTCTGTTACCGGAAGCTCCTCCAAAAAACGTTCCATGCTTGCCGTCAATTCCTTTTGCAGCAGTTCCGTTTCCACATCCTCGTTCGACGCAACACATTCCGCAAGCTCCTCTAACACCAGCTCCGTTTCACCGCCACCACGCTTTTTTGCATCCTTGTATCGCCATCTTTTTAATGCCAGCCGCCGTGTCAGCTTCCCCAAAAATCCCGCAAGCATCTCCGGTCGGTGCGGCGGTATACTGTTCCACGCATTCAGGTAGGTATCATTCACACATTCCTCCGCATCCTCTGCATTATAAAGGATGTGATACGCAATCGCATAACAGTAGTTCCCGTACTTTTGGGCTGTTTTTTCTACCGCCTCTTCCTTGCGCGACCAGTAAAGCATTACGATTTCTTCATCACTCACCTGTTTGCCCCCTTTCACCTATCTACTACCCAAAAAAATGATTTGCTTGCAAAGTTTTCATAAAACTGTTGTCAAACTGTTGTCAAAATGCAAAAAATCCTCCGGATTTCTCCGAAGGATTCCTCGCAAAGCCTTTATTTAAGCCATTAATGCGGATAACAGGACTTGAACCTGCACGCTCGCGCACCAGAACCTAAATCTGGCGTGTCTGCCAATTCCACCATATCCGCAGATGTGCCGTAAAATACGGCACTATGTATTATAACCTTTCCTATTCACTTTGTCAAAGCTTATCTGAAATCGTATACACCCTCTCCGCTGATTTCCGTTGCCTGCATCATGCTGTCAATATCCACAAAATACTCATTCATTGCATCCGGATTGACATATACCTTAATCTGCCTTCCGACATACAAATCCGGATCCTCCCACATATAATCACTGCGGAACATATAAATACTTCCCGAATAAACATCCTCGTACTTACAATCCAGCTTGTACGGGTGTCTGCCGTTTACCGTAATATTGGTGCAAAGCATACCGCCGGTAACCTCTGCATATACTGCTCTGCCGGTTTCGATGATTTTTCTTTTCTTTCTTTTGCGCATGCCGGAAGCCACCATCAAGGCAATACCGATTCCTGCCGTAAGTCCGCCTACTACTATCGCAATACCGGCACCTTTTCCTGCGCCGTCGGCTGACATTGCCCGATTCCCATCCAGCAAAATCTCAATCATATCACCCTCACGCATGGAGCTGTTATAATCGCTCAGCTCTACCTCGTATTCTTTCCCATCCTTGACATATGTTACCGTCACGTCATGCCAACGGTCACCGTCACTATCCCGATAAGTAGATATATCGCTAATCAGCGCTTTCGTCTTATCCGCATTTTCAGCAAATCTTTTGGTCGTAGTATTTATCAACACTCCTACCGCCAGAAAAATAATGCCTACCAATGCAAATATCAATCCTACCATCTTGTCTGCTCCAAAGCCCGATTTCCTCTTCATCATTTCCCCCTTTTTGAGTCGCACAATATTCCCGACCCATTTTCTCAGTACACATACAGCGGAGTCCTCGCACTTCACTGAACTCCGCCGTTACATCTACTTTCGTTCCTGAGACACGCGGGAATCGAACCCGCGACAACTTGATTAAAAGTCAAGTGCTCTACCGACTGAGCTAGTGTCCCAAATATTTTCCGCAAAAATCAGTGCCGCACTCTCGTACAGCACTGATATTTTAACACAGAACATTCTATTTGACAAGTCTATTTACTGATAGTACTCCTGCACCAGACGCACAATCAAATCGTTCAGTGCCTCCACCTCATACTCTCCAATCGTAGGCTCCAGATGACTTCCGCCGATTCCGCTGTCGTTGGTTAAGAAGGTATATGTGCCGCCCGTCATCATCGCTAAATTGCGCAGAAACGCTTCCGAAGTAGCATCTACACCACTCGACGCAATCGGGATGATACGGATTCCCTGTCTTGCTGCTTCTTCCACGACCTCTTCCAAATTCGCACGAACCTCTGCCGTATCATGTGGCGGTGCATCCAGAATCAGGAACATCAGCTTTACACTATCCGCTTCCCAGCTATGTCCAAACACTGCATCCTTCAACGCCAAATCTACCGCTTCCTCATAGTCTCCGCCACCGTTTGCCGACTCTCTGTTAATCAAAGCACCAACCTCTTTGATATCCTGCATAAACGGATAAGCGTTTACGATATATTCATCCCCCTCGTCTCTGTAAAAATTCACAGAAATGCGCGTACTCTGGTCTGCTACCTTTTCCGCAATATCCTCAAACTCCCTCTGAAGATAACGCAGTTCATCCCCCATCGAACCAGTTGTATCAAACACAAACATCAAATCCAGCTTCTTTACCGGTGCGGTATAATCCGGTACTTCTACCGTAAGCTCATGTGAAATCACTGCAGTAATTCCCGGATTCATCACCTGCTCAATATACCAATCACCATAATATATCTCCTGCTCCTGCGGATTCTCCTGATTCGGTTCCTGTTGCTCTTCCTTCGGCTGCACCGTCACAATCTTGGTTTCTGCCGTACTCAAATCAGCCGTAATCAACGCACCGGTCTGCACTGCCACCGTCATCGGTTCTGCTGCTTCGCCCTCTGCGGTATTATAATACAGGTACGCCATGCCGTCCTGATTTGTTACCGCAGTCGCAATCGTTGCTCCCTGCGCATCCAACAGTACCACCTGCGCCTGCTTTACCGCTACTCCGTTTGAAACAGCCTGCACTGCTACACGCTGATATGGCATCAAACCAAACACCTGAAAATTAAACCGCTCTGTCGCAATCAGGTTGGCAAAGAATTCCCAATTTTCATTGTCACACCATTCTCCTGCGGTCAACAATCCTGCCGCCGGCTGAATGTCAACCCAGCCTTCTGCCGGTACTTCCATTTCTCCAGCTTCTATTTCTCCGATAACCGCATCATCATACCACCCATCTGCTCCCGCCGTTTCCTCGGTTGCGATACTTCCGCCTTCCCAAAACGAATCCTCGCTTACCGACATATCCATATCACTCATTCCGTACGAATCCTTTGCTATCGCAGAACCTGTTCCTTCTGCAAACTCACCGGACATTCCTCCGGCACTTTCGCTTGCACTTCCTGAGCTTATCGTACTACTGCCGGTGCTTTCCGATTCCTTCGCATCACTCGTCGGCTTTGACGTTGTTCCTGTACTGTCTGCCGCCGTCCCCTTCTCCGGGGTCCCTTCTCTTAAGCCATCCTCTGCTTTCTGCGCTCCGCAGCCGGTCACTAACATTGCCGACACCAAGCCCATTGCAATCCATCTTTTTTTCATATTTTCCTCCATTCCGAAACGCTTTGCGTTCAAAAGTATTTATTACGCTTCTATACAATAGACGAAGCTCAGAAAAGAATGGTTGCATTATTTCAAAAAAATTTTTATTTTGTTTACAGCATCCCTCTCTCTAGGGTACAATAAAGAAGATAATTCACTCAAAACAAGATGCCGGATCGACTTCGGCAGGAAAGGACTTTTATGAAAAAGATTTATTTGTTTTTAGCCGATGGCTTTGAAGAAATCGAAGGACTGGCTGTGGTCGATTTGTGCCGTCGTGCCAAGTTAGAATGCATTACTGTCTCCATTACCGACAACACCGAAATTACCGGTTCCCACGGCATTCGCCTGTACGCAGACCGTACCTTTGCTGACGGTTCTTTGGACGATGCAGATATGCTTGTTCTTCCGGGCGGTATGCCGGGTACGAAGCACCTGCTTGCTCATGAGGGCTTAAAGGAACTGCTTTGCCGTTACGCTGCCAACCAAAAATATCTCGCTGCCATCTGCGCCGCACCAAGTGTACTCGGCAATCACGGACTGCTTCAAGGCAAAAAAGCAACCTGCTTCCCGGGCTTTGAGGAGAAGTTACTCGGTGCTACTGCTTTGGATGCTCCGGTTGTCATCGACGGAAACATCATCACCAGCCGCGGCTTCGGTACCGCGATAGATTTCGGTCTCGCAATCGTAGAAACACTGCTGGATACCCCTACCGCCGCAGAGCTTGCTGCTACCATACAGTACAAAAAATAAACCGGCATCTGCTATTTACGCGATGTGCAGCCAAAATTTACCCAACTCTTGACAAAGAGCCAAAAAAGGAAGATGAGCATTTCACTCATCTTCCTTTTATCATCTTATTTTCGATTCACTGTCGGTTTTCAGAAATTAGTCTTCCTTCTTACCCTTTACAGCTGCACCAGCTGCTACTAAAGCAGAACCTACTGTTAAGAATGCAAGGCCGGATACAAGACCAGTCTTTGGAAGCTCTGCTGCAGGTGCATCAGTAGTATCCTCTGCCGGAGCTTCTGGAGTAGTATCCTCAGCTGCTGCATTTGGATCATCAAATACTAAATCAATCTTATCTACAGTAATGTAGGAAGTGGAACCCCACCACCAGCCAACCTGAACGATAGACTCTGGATCAAATGTTACATTAACACCATCCGGAATTTCAATAACGATATCTGCAGTATTGGTAGCACCATCTACGAACTGATGCTCGAAATCAACCTGCTGCCAGTCACCATCGGTGCTGTAGCCGATTGCTCCGCCACCACCTACCCAGCCTAATGCTGTGGTCTGATCAAAGGTAACGGTTACGATAATCTTCTCCACAGAACCATTTCCTGCATAATCTGCCAATGGAAGCTTATACATCTTGGAAGCCTCATCAGCGCTATCCAGTACTGCATTAACCTCTGCGGTCTTAGTAACCTCTGCTGCCTTAGCCTCTGCAACCGGTGCAAGAGTAGCCATCATGCAAAGTCCTGCTGCAAAAGCAGCTGCAAATAACTTCTTCAATTTCATAAATATGTACCTCCTAAAAATTTTGATAGAGATAGTTTATCAAATCATTCCAATAAAGTAAATAGAAATACCGACGATAATTGCCTTGTATTTTTGTACAATTTACACAATCCGTCGCAAATTTTCATCTTCTTTTTACACTCTATGCACAAACACAAACAATTTTTTACCTTCTCACACAAAAAAAGCGCAGTGCTTTTTTACACTGCGACCTTCCCTGAGCTGGGCTAGCTGGATTCGAACCAGCGTCTGCAGGAGTCAAAGTCCTGTGCCTTACCGCTTGGCGATAGCCCAATAATATTTTATTTTTGATGTAGGTACAACAGCACCCTGTAGAACAAAAAAGAGCCGCCTGCGACTCTTGAAAGGGTGGATATAGGGATTCGAACCCTAGGCCTCCAGAGCCACAATCTGGCGCGCTAACCAACTGCGCTATACCCACCATCGTATTCACTTTACAGCATTTGCCGTAAAGAAATGTGCCAGAAGGGATTCGAACCCCCGACACCCGGCTTAGAAGGCCGGTGCTCTATCCAACTGAGCTACTGACACATACAGAAAATCTTCTGTCCTTAAACCCAAAGAAAATCTCTACAGACTCGCCTTGAATTTAAAAAGCGGGTGATGGGAATCGAATTCCCTACTTACCGCTCAAATACTGATAAAAAGGAGGTTTTCAATACTTCATCCGCCTATCGTACCGAAATCGTACCGAAGCACTCAATCAATCAGCGAGTTCTATATTAGCATAGTTTTGATTTTATGTCAACCACTTTTTTATCATTCTTGAAGAAATTTTTATATTATTCAAATTATTCCAAAAATTCCTATACTCTTTATTTTTTTCAACTCGTTTTTATTTTTCGTATTACTTTTCATCTTTGACTTATATGAATAAAGGCTACCCCATTTCTGAGATAGCCTTCGCTTGTACGCCTTGTATCACTTTGCCAACCTGACCGATGTGGGTTAGTTTGCCCACATGAAGATTTCGCAAGAATCATCAAAAAGTACGAAATCACTAACACTGATTACCTTACCCCAATCTTCGAAATTGAAGTGAGGAGCTGTACCACACACGATACCATCGTAATCAGACGGAACTGTAATTGTGAATACCTCGTAATCATTAGAAGCACCTGAACTTGATACCTGCTCCTGATATACTGTAATGGTAACTTCTCTACCATCTTCAAGAGTAACTGTGAAGTTTTCAGTGAGCTTGTAATCAGATACTGTATAAGCTGTACC
>JAFTQM010000040.1 GCA_017462755.1 Lachnospiraceae bacterium
CAAAACAGATATTTTGCAGATGATCACTTTGATTATAACACCTTTCGCTCAAATATGCTCGAAAAACCTTTGAAAAACAAACAACTTTTAAACGGCAGTGGAATTTACTTCTGCACTGGAATTTCGAATTTCAATTTAGGATTTTCATTTTCAAAATTCAAGCAGTACCAGTCGCAGCGGAAGCTCTTCATTATCGGCACCCAGAATACAAATCGTATAGCAGGTCGCATTTTGCAGCTCTATCTTCAGCGAAAGGGAATCGTTCCCTTCCCTCGCCTCATACGCTTCCTCCCTCTGCATTACAAGCTCATAGCTGCCACAGCGCGCCGGACATAAGCTGCTTATTTCCCGTGGCGCAACGGCAGAAAATATTGTACTGCCCTCCTTCGTACAAAGACGAAACGGACCCTCATCAAAGCTGAAGTTTCCGAGTCTGATACAACTCTTTCCCCGCCCTGCTAAGGACCCGTTTTCCTCTGTTACAATCAAAGAAACACTGTGCATCGTATTGCAAATCACAAGCGTTTTTTTCTCTCCTGCCGAAAACGGGAGCGTTTCCGACCACAGCACCTCTCCGGTGTGCGCATGCATTACACTGACTCTACGAAACCCTGCGTTTATCCGACAGCGCTCCGATACTTCACCGAAGCAAAGCTTTTCTGCTATCTCTCTGCTTCCGACACAAACCCGGACTGTCGGCACAAAGCACGCTGCATTTAATACTCTGACGACTGCACACTGAACATTCTTTTCCATATTTCAATCCCTTTAGAGCTTTCTTCTACTATATGAAGCTTTGCTCTGATTCAGACCGAAATCATGCACTAGCGATTTATTTTTACAATATAAGTCGTTTCTCCATTGAAATCCGGTGCAGTTTCAAATACCACCTCACCCAGACTCCGAAGCAGTTCTTCGTTGACCGGCATGGAAGTATCCTTAAACTTTTCACTGTCACGCTCCGACTCGCCTACATAGATATACTCAATATCATATTTTTCAATCAGATACCGTACCTCAGTCTCATCCTCCGAGGTATATATCGTACACACATCGTCTTCACGCTCTGATACCACCTCCGGAAATCCTCCGGACGCATCGCTGCGCCACAGCCATTCATGTGTGCGCCAGCCAAGCACAGTCGGCAGACCGGTTAAAACCGATACTCTCTGATAATAAGTATAGCTGTCTCCATGTGCTTCCAGCACCACCGGAGTTCCTTCGATATTTTCATTCAGCCACGCGATTGCCTCGGCATCCGCCTCCGACTCATCATATACAAAGGCAGACGCATCCAGTCCTTCGTACCGTTCCTTTTGGGTAACATCACCAAACCAGCCATTCGTTGCATTTCCAAAGTAGCCCAACGTCGTTGCAAAGCACAATGCAATTGCTACTCCGGCAGCTCTCTGTGCATAGCTTCTGGCATATCCGATTAGCTTTACCAAAATATAAGAAATACACATACCGAACATAATATAAGACTGATAGGTCAGCTTGAACATCGTGTTGGCACGCTTGTAGTCGCCACTGTAAATATCCTTTACATAAACCAGCTCCGGTATCAGTACCAGACCGATGCCGCACAAACCAATGGTCAGGATAAACAAATCCGCCACCTGCAGATTCTCAATAAACTGATACAGCTTATTCTTCTCCGGTACAAACTCTACCGTTTCCTTTTTTTCGATACCCTCTGCGACATTTTTCTTTACCCGCTTACCATCCACATAGGTATAGCCGTTTAACAAGCCCCAGCGATACAGGTGCGTATAACGGTCATACAAATATATCAAAATCAGAATGACCGGAATACCCCAGAGAATCAACAGCTGCTGCATTGGTGTCCGATATACTACCAGACGAATCTCCGTCGAAATCTGCTCAAAATTCATCGTAAACGGCAGACTGACAATCTTAGAAACCAGCAATACAAGGACTGCCTGCAGTGCCGTCAGTTTTACGGTATCCATCGAAAACTGGTAGATTGCCGCATTGGAAAACAAAATAATCGCACCTGCTACGACAAAATAAATCGGAAAATCCCAGAAATTTGTCATATGGAATAAACCAATGAAAAAGCCAAGTAACAGCACCATCGGGTGCAATGCCTCCTGCCAGAGGGATGGTCTTTGAATTGCATGTCCCAAACGCATTTCATCCATTTTTTCCTTCCGGTAAAGCAGCCATGCAAAAAGCATTCCCAGCACCGTAAGAACAAACATGATATTGATTACATGCGCGTGTAAATCACCCAAAATAAAGGAGTAGCTCGGAAACTCATGAATCGTCTTATCTGCCGTATCCGGGTCATATCCGATGTAACGGGTCGAATCCGGAAACCAGAACGAGGATACCTCCTCGATGCCGGCTAACTTCTCCAAAAACGGAACCAGATAACGATATATCAGGAAATGCATATTTCCTGCCATAGATACCGCTACTCCGGCTACCGCACCGGCGATTGCAGGCAATACCGCTTTTACACGCTTTCCATTCTTTACTGTCTTACCATCGCCGCTTCGGTCGGTTCGAAGCTTTCTGCTTCGGTCCTCTAAGAAGGTACGAATCAGATTGTTCACAATCGAAAACGGCATCGAAAAACCAAACGCCGCCAATGTCATCAGCATCAGATTATAACCGTATGCCACACCGACTCCGGTCAGCTTGGTCAGATAGGTTGCCAGATACTGTCCGACATAATAATAATTGATGGATTCACCGGACAGCCACAAATCCTCCGGTGGCATATAGGAGGAACGGTCTATTACCGTCATAAATCCATAATCCATAAACTTCTCTGTACCGTATGCCTCCGGCTTGAAGCCACGCAGATAGCACCAGAACACGAAAAACAGGAAGTACAGCACCTCACTTTTTAATGCCGCACCAAGCTTTTCCTGTGTCAGCTGATAACGCAGATACGCTACGCCTTTGTCCGACTTCTTTTGGTAGCTTGATACAAAGACTGCCAATCCGATACTAAGCACCGCACAGATACCGACACATACCAACGAATTGACCCTGCTGAATTTCATCAGCTTCAGCGAGGACAGGTACCACATCAGTACACCGGTAATCGCCAAACCAATCGCTTTAGAAAATACAAAACCGCCATCGTGAAAACGCCCAAATATCAGCCCGGTCAGCGGGTATACTGCAACTCCTAACAGCATTAACATCAGCCACCATTGCATTACCTTGCCGAAATCACTGCCCAGCAGACTGCTTCCAAGCATCGCCACAACTCCGAAGCCAACCAGCGGAATTGCATAATTTTTCAATACATCTGTTATCTTCTTATTCATTGTCCTCTCCATTCCAATTGCCTTAAATTGCATTTTTCAGGCATTTATTAATCGTTCGAAAATCCTTAAATGCCTGCTTTCCAATCTTAAATATTTTTTTCAGATTGATGGAGTTTACACCACCCTGTCTCGGTCGGAATGTAATCGGCATATACTTTACCGGCTGATTCTTTCTGGCATAAATTACCGAAAGCACTACATTGGACAAATTAAAATTCTCCGGCACCAGCTTAAGATTCTCCTTCAGCGGCGCTGCCTGCATCAAACGGAACGGTGTATTGGCATCCGTCACATTCACATGGAAGCACAGCTTGCAGACAAGCTTTAAGGTCTTGGTTACAAAGACTCTGGAAAAACCGTCCTGTCTGCCCTTCCGGTGTCCGATAACCATCGCATACTGCTCTCTTAACTCCCAAAACGGCATAAATTCCTCCGGCAGCGTCTGTCCGTCCGAATCCGTCTGAAATACATAATCAGCACCTGCCTTTAACGCATAATAATACCCATAAAGCACCGTCGCACCATGTCCCTGGTTCGCCTTTGTTACCGGCTCGAATGCCGGACGTGTCTTTGCTAACTCCTGCATCTTCGCATAGGTCGAATCCTTACTGCCATCATCGATAATTACCAGACGGCTTCCGTTTCCGATTCGTTCCACCACCGGGTACCAGTCATTTACCACTGCTTCGATATTCTCCTCCTCGTTGTATGCCGGTATTACAATATACAGCTTATCCATACCCCTTACTTCCTTTCTCACTATTTTAACTTCTCGTTATACAGATTGAGCGCACTGCGCACTACCGCGTCCATATTGTAATAGCGGTATTCTGCTAAACGTCCGAGAAAATATACATTTTTCTCCTGTGCCATCTCTGCCTGATACAACGCATACTGTGCTTTGCAGTCCGCAGTCGGGAACGGATAATACGGCTCTCCCTCTGCCTGCGGATACTCCTTCAGAATGGTCGTTTTCTTACTCTCCTGCCATGTCAGCTTTTTGAACTCCGTAATGCGGGTAAAATCAAAATCATTCGGATAATTTACCACCGGAGCCTCCTGATAGGATTCGCAGTCATAGGTTTCAAATACGAAATCAATGCTGCGGTATTTCAGCTTACCATGCTTGCAGCCGTAATACTCATCTGCCGGACCGGTGTATACTAAGGTATCCCATGTAATCTCATTGCGAATTTCCTCAAAATCCGTATTCAGCAGAATCTTGATGTTCGGATTTGCAATCATTGCCTCGCACATTTTGGTATAACCATGACGCGGCATTCCCTGATACTTGTCCGTAAAATAGCGGGTATCGCGGTTGTAACGGAGCGGAATACGGGAAATTACGGACGTATCAATCTCCGCCGGGTCCACGCCCCACTGCTTCTTGGTATAATTTTCAAAGAATTTCTGATAAATCTCCTCGCCAACCTTGCTCAGTGCCACATCTCTGCTGGTCTTAATCTCGTCCATCGGCACAGCCAGCTTGTCGATAAATTCCTTCATCTCCTCCGGTGTCAGTGACAAATTGTAAAGCTGATTGATGGTCTCTAACGTAATCGGCATCGGAATCAGATTGCCGTCCACCTGCGTCAGCACGCGGTGCCAGAAATCATTCCACTTTGTAAATTTACTCAGATACTCATAAACTTCCTTATCATTGGTATGAAAGATATGCGGTCCGTAATTGTGAATCAGGATTCCGTCCTCATTGTACGAATCGTAAACATTTCCTCCGATATGACTTCTCTTCTCTACTACCAGTACCTTTTCATTTTTTTCCGAAGCAATACGCTCCGCTACCGTAAGGCCTGCCAGTCCTGCGCCCACTACAACATAACGATAATGCATGGTTCTCCTCCTCGAATCAATTCTTTAATAAAGCGGCTGCTGCACATCATAAATATTTACCTGCCAGTCGCCCTCATCCTCTGTATACACTCTTGCAAACGCAGACGAGATAACATCCTCTCTCACATCATATTCTGCATTCATACGACAATCATGATCTACAATAATAAAACGAATATTGTGTTCTTCCGTCAACTCCATCAAAAGCTCAACACTATCTGCCTCATACATTTCGCGCACCTGCATATCACGGTATGCCGTATCATAGCCCGCTGACCACGCAAAATACTGCCAGCCGTTGTACAGCATTGCACCGCCGAGCACCACCGAATTTAAGGCATAATTGGAGGTTAAAAAGATATCCTCGGCATCGGAATTCTCCTGAATCCAAAGCATCAGAGGATCCTCCATATCGAATGCCAGATTGTTCGCCTGCTTATTCCGGTTCATTACCGTCAGATAATCAAACATACCGGTAATCGTCAGCAATACCGTCAGAAGCACCGCCGCAAAACGCATACCAAGCTTTTTTAACTCCCATAACCGGGTCAGTGCATATGCCTCCAAAATACCAAGCAGCATTAGAGAAATCATAATGTACTTGTGATTTACCGTCACATCCGTCGTCAGGGATACATGAAAGGAAAATACAAACGGTGCCAAAAACGCTACCGTAATATATCTCTTTTCTTTATCTGAAATTAAGAATGCTGCAAACACAACCGCAAACAACGCACCGGTCAGACGATAAATATAATCCAGTACTCCAAAGAAGGTCTTATTCTCAGCAATAAAGCCATATTGAAGAGTGGTTGCTACCGCACTTCCGTCAATAAACGCATTGCTTTGCAAAAACGATAACAGCACCGTAATAATCGCTAAAATCAAAAAATCCAAACGATGATCCGAAATCACCGCCAATACAAACAGCACCAGCAACGCTGCTATCGTTACTGCTCCGTTCCAGAATGCCAGCATACCGAGCAGCAAGCCCCCGAATACAGCCAGCTTCCAGTCTCCGAGGCGCCAGCCCTCTGCCGAAAACAGGCTTTCCTTCACAAAGCCCGCAACCGTCTTTTTCTTAAAGCGTTTGAAGCGCTCGAAGGCTTCAAACAAATACGGAACAAACAACAACAGCACCAGTAGCATTACACCCAGCGTAAATGCCAGATGACGCTGATTGCAATACACATTCAAATTCCAAAGTCCCCAATCCTCATTCGCCGAATATCCGATAAACGTAGAATTGTTCAAAAATGCTTTTAATTTGTCCTCTTCCTTCGGAAGCTCCGCAAGATAGCTGAACACCGAAAAAGAAGAACGGAATGCAAACAGCAGGGTCGTCAGGTATCCACCCGCACGCTTTCCCAAAAGCTTTGCCGCAAACACATACAATAACGAAAAAGTACTTACAAAGCCCAAAGCACTCGGTAAATTAAAGGCATAATCCAGCCGGATGCCAAGATACTCCAAATTTCCTACCAAAAACTGAAACATAAAGTGGTATTTGATATCCTCGCCCGCATAATGCGAATACACGGTCGGAAAATTATCTCCGGTTGAAAAGGAGCGAATCATACCAAGATGCGGCGAAAAATCACTGAATACCGAAAGACCTACATACAGTACGCCATCCTTTACGCAAAAGGTCTGCCAAAACAGGGTAACCGCCAATATAAGAACCAGTGCCAGAAACACAAGCTCCGATTTTAAAAGCGGCTTCCTTACTGCTCCCTCGCCAAGCAGGCTGACTTTCTTTTTTCGCAGCAATACCACGCCGATTACTGCACCGGTCAAAAACACCAGCATTGTAAACGCATTGGCTATTGTCATCGGATGCTCCTGCGCGCGAAACAAATACGACACCAGATACACACACCAGGTCATCGGTATCAAGCCCACATAAAGCCATGCCGGCAGCAACACAAACATACTGTTGATTTTTAATTCTCTTCCGTAATAATCCTTCTGCGTCAATGCTGCCAGCCGCGGAAACACCGCGCGTGTAATTATACTGCCCGCAAATAACGCAATCAATATATAAAGCAATCCTGCCATATCCTATTCCAACCTTTTCTATCTCTGCTTTTGCTATTAAGGCATCTGTATTACGCTCATACAGTCCTCTCTCGTAATCGCCGACAGCTGCTCCTTCGTCGGTGCCTGATAACAGATGACGCGATTTGCCTGTGCCGTTACCAGCTTTTCAAAGAGATTCCGGATGCCTCTCGCATTGCCGAAGCGTGCCTTCTCTTCCTCGCTCATTGCCTCCAGATATGCCGCAATATACTCAACCGCCTCCTGCTCCACGCAAAAGCCTGCCTTTTCCGCCATATTGTGCATAATCTCCAACAGCTCCTCCTGCGAATAATCCTGGAAACAGATAAACTTGTTAAACCGTGACTGCAAGCCGGTATTCGCCTGTAAAAACTGCTCCATTTCCTTCGTATATCCGGCAACGATGATGACCAAATCCTCTCTGTAATCCTCCATCATCTTCACTAACGTATCAATCGCTTCCGAACCAAAATCATTGTCATTCAGCTTATTCGAAAGGGTATAGGCTTCATCAATAAACAAAATACCGCCCTTTGCCTTTTCTACTACCTCTTTTACCTTCAATGCAGTCTGACCGACATAGCCTGCCACCAGCCCCGCCCGATCGGTTTCTATCATTGTACCGTGGCTCAATATTCCAAGCTCACGATAGATTCTGCCAACCAGTCTGGCCACCGTCGTCTTGCCGGTTCCCGGATTGCCTGTAAATACCATATGATACGACATCGGCAGACTCGGAAGCTGATATTTCTCTCTCATCTTGCGAACCCGAATCAGATTAATCAGAGAATGAATTTCCTCCTTTACCTCCTTTAGGCCCACCAAATCATTCAATTCCTTAAGCGGCTTCGTCAGACGTGCCGCTAAGAAATCAATTTCTATCTGCTCCTCTTCCGTTTTTGCTTCCTGCGGTGCTTCTGCCTCTGCTTCCTCTTCCGAACGTTCCGATGCATCCTCTTCTATGACATCCTCTGTCTGCCCGGTCTCCTCTGTGTCCTTTCCCTCGGCATCCTCTTCCATCGGAAGCTCGTCCCAGTGACTTACCTCTGCCACCTCCGCAGGCTCCGGCTCCTCCGATGTGCTTACCTGCTCTTCCACCGATACGAATTCCGGCTCTGTAGCTTCCGGTTCCACAATTTCTTCCTCCGGCTTCTCCTGCGCCACCGGTGCCGGTCTGCGCTCCGTCAAAAAGAGTGCTTCCTGCTTATATACCTTAAAATCCTCGCCTGCTTCCTTTAGCTGCTCGGTATTGCTCTCCAAATCACCCATACAAATCTTACGAAACAGGTATTTTTCATCCACACAAGCTCCATGCGTATTCGCACTCTCGATAAACACATGAATTCTTCCGTAATATTCCTTTACATAACGGGTTACTGCCGGGTCACTCTGCTGATTCAGATAGGATTCCGCAAACAAAATATTCAAAACGGCATCAAAAAACAACCCGGTCAGACTACTATGACGCTCTACATCCCGTAAACTGCACAGCTGCAACAAAATCGGCGGTGCCATTACCAGCCGCTCTGCCTCCTTAATATTGCCCTCCGAAAGACCAACCTCATTCACGGCGAGCGGATTGCCGCCACAGGTAGCCGCAATCATATGAAGCGTCTGTTCATCCTCAACCTTGCGATATACTGCCAGATGAATCATCAATGCCTGTATATACATCGAGAGAAAATCCAAGATTGGATGCTTCAGGATCGCCTTCGGATGCTCCCAGTAGCCCTCCTCTTCCAGCATGGAACAGTAGCCACAGAGAATCCGATAATTCTCTCCTGCAATCTCATGAAGTTTTTCATTGGAATATGCTCGCATCCTCTTCTCCATTTCTGCGCTGCTTCCGACGCATCTCATTCTGCCTGCTTTACGCAGGGCAAATCCTCGGGCTCTCTGCGCTTCCTCGCCTTGCGAAAAGCAAACCTATGAATATTTTAACACAATTTCCGGCTTAGTAAAAGGCTTTTTCTCCATTTTGCGGTAATTCTGCGCAAATTTTCAGGTATTCCTCCTGCGACAGCTTAGAAACCGCTGCATTGGCGGCTGTCAATACATCTGCATCCTGATAAATATCCGCCAAAGTAAATTCCAGTTCACCACTCTGTCGAATCCCAAAGACATCCCCCGGTCCGCGCAGCTTCAAATCCTCCTGCGCAATCAAAAAGCCATCGTTGGAACGATTCATTATTTCCAGACGCTCCTTTGCCTCCGGACGCTCCGAGCCATTCACAAAGATACAATAGGACTGATGTTTTCCGCGTCCGACCCGACCTCTCAGCTGATGCAGCTGTGCCAGTCCAAAGCGCTCCGCGTTTTCTATCATCATGACCGTAGCATTCGGTACATTCACTCCGACTTCTACTACAGTTGTAGAAACCAATACCTGCAGCTCACCCGATGCAAACTGCTCCATAATCTCATTCTTCTGCGCCGGACGCATTTTTCCGTGAAGCATCCCGATACGGCAATTTGCAGGCAGACTTTCCTCTAACTTCTGCGTATATTCCGCTACATTCTCTGCTTCTATCTCTTCGCTTTCCTCCACCATCGGACAAATCACATAGGCCTGTCTGCCCTCTGCTACCTGCTTTTCGATAAAGCGATACGCATTCGGTCTCCACGTTGTCCCAACGACGCAATTCTTGATAGGAAGTCTGTCCGCAGGAAGCTCCGTAAGCAGAGAAACATCCAAATCGCCATACAATACGATGGCAAGTGTCCGCGGAATCGGCGTGGCACTCATTACCAGAATATGCGGGTGCTCTCCCTTCTTGGACAGATTTTCCCTCTGATGTACTCCAAAGCGGTGCTGTTCATCCGTCACCACTAACGCCAGCTTATCATAAACGACCTTTTCCTGTATCAATGCATGCGTTCCTACGATAATATCCGCTTCATGCGCCGCAATCTGTTCGTATGCTGCCCGCTTTGCCGCCTGCGTCATCGAACCGGTCAACAGACACACCCTGATTCCAAACGGAGTCAAAAGCTCCAGCATTGCTTCATAATGCTGCCTTGCCAGTACCTCCGTCGGCACCATCATACAGCCCTGATACCCGTTTTCTGCCGCAAGAAGCAGTGCGTACACTGCCAAAATCGTCTTACCTGAACCAACGTCTCCCTGTATCAACCGATTCATAACCGTCTCGCCGGTCATGTCCGCACGAATTTCCTCTATTACCTTTTGCTGCCCCGCAGTCAGCGTATACGGTAACTCGTCAATCAGCTCACTGCAATGTGCCGTCTCACGGATTACAAAGCTATTTCGTTCCTTGCTTCGATGCTCCTTGAGATACCTTAGCTGAAGCACAAACTGAAAAAACTCATCAAACACCAGTCGTTTTCTTGCCTCCAGCATCGTATCCCTCGCCTTCGGAAAATGTATCTCCCGCAGCGCCGCAAGCCAAGGAATCAAGCACTGCTCCTTCACAACACGCTTCGGCAGATAATCCTCCGGAAATTCCGTCAGCACCAACGCCTGATCCACTGCCTTCTGCAAGGTACGGTTGGTCAAACCGTCCGTCAGCGGATATACCGGCTGCATGACATTCAACAACACCCGGTACTCATCCTTTTTGTATATTTTCGGTTGGTCAATGACCAGCACTGCATTTTTCCGCACTACCTTACCGCGAAAAATATAATGTACGCCTCGTTTAAGCACATTTTTTAAGTATACCTGATTGAACCAGGTCAGACGTATCGTTCCGGTCGGGTCCTGCACATTACAGCTGACAATCTGCAGCCCTTTTCTGCGATGTACCTCGACAAAGGTAGCTACACTTGCTTCGATTGCAACAATCTGTCCTTCCTTCAGTTCTCGAATCGGAACCGGAAGCTCATATACCTCATAGCCGCGCGGATAATGACAGAGTAAATCACGCACGGTATATATTCCGAGCTTCTCCAGCGTTTTGGTCGTCTTATCCCCAATTCCCTTTACCGCTTTTACCGGATCTGTTAATTTCATGCGAACTCCTCCTGTTTCTTATCACCTAAAAAGAGTTTGCCAAGCAAACTCTTGCGCCGAGCGCGGTCGCTTTAGCGACTACTTTCCTGTCATACAAGAAAAGGAAGCCCTTCCGCTTCCTTTCCCACTTTCCTATTCAACCGAAAGCACATAATAATAAATCGGCTGTCCGCCCATATGCACTTCGATATCTGCCATCGGATACTTTGCAGCCAGCTTTTCTGCCAGTTCATCCGCATCCTCCTCGGATACCTCGTCACCGTAGTACAAGCTAATCAGCTCCGCATCCTCGGTCATCATTGTTTCCACCAGCTGAAGCGTTGTTTCAGCAACGTCCTGACCTACTGCAAGAATCGTTTTTTCATCCAGACCCATAATATCGCCCTGCTTGATTTCATGACCGTCAATGCTGGTATCACGCACCGCATAGGTCACCTGTCCGGAATGCACCGCCTTCATACCATCGGTCATAAAGCTCTCATTCTCTTCCGGCGACTTGTCATATACATAATTTATCATTGCAGCAATTCCCTGCGGTACTGTCTTTGAAGGAATTACAATAATGTTCTTATCCTTCGTCAGTGCCTTTGCCTGATTTGCCGCCAAAATGATATTGCTATTGTTCGGCATAATAAAAATCGTGTCTGCATTTACCTGCTCAATGGCATTGAGCATATCCTCGGTACTCGGATTCATCGTCTGACCACCCTCAATCAGATAATCCACACCGAGTCCACGGAAGATTTCATTGATACCCTTACCGATGGAAACTGCCACAAAACCAACCGGCTTACGCGGCTCCTCCGGCTTCTTTACCTCTTTGGCTGCCGCCTTCTCCGCTTCCATGATAACTCTTTCATTATGCTCCTCACGCATATTGTCAATCTTCATCTTCGTCAGAGAGCCATAGGTCAATGCCTTCTGAATTGCAAGACCCGGATCATTGGTATGCACATGTACCTTTACGATATCATCATCCGATACCACAACAATCGAATCACCCAACGATTCCAAATATGCCTTAAACTCAGCTTCGGTATCCATCGTGTATTCTTTTTCCAGCATAATGATAAATTCGGTGCAATAACCGAACTTGATATCTGCTGTCGCAATATTCTCCGTATTTATCGTGCCTGCCGGTCTTGTCGCCTTCGCCGGTTCTACCTGAAATACGACTTCCTTGCCAAGCATAGCATCATAAGCACCCCTGACTACCTCAAGCAGACCCTGTCCGCCGGAGTCCACCACGCCTGCCTCCTTTAATACCGGAAGCAGCTCCGGTGTATATGCCAGCACCTCTTCCATATGCTTGATTACTTCAATTCCGAAGTACTCCAAATCATCGGTCTCTGTAGCCAGCTGTGCAGCACGCTCTGCACCACCCTTGGCAACCGTCAGAATCGTACCCTCCTTCGGCTTCATAACCGCCTTATACGCTGTTTCCACTGCACGTCCAAACGCCTTTGCCATAACGCTGACATCAATCACTTCATGTTCTCTTACTTCTTTGGTAAATCCACGAAACAGCTGTGAAAGAATGACTCCCGAATTTCCTCTTGCTCCACGCAACGAACCGGACGAAATTGCCTTTGCGAGTGACTGCATATCCGGAGCTTCAATCGCTCCTACCTCTCTGGCAGCGGACATAATCGTCAGCGTCATATTCGTTCCGGTATCTCCATCCGGAACCGGAAATACATTCAATTCATTGATATACTCTTTTTTTGCTTCGATGCTCTGCGCTCCTGCAAGAAACATCTTCTGCAGTAAAGAAGCATCAATCGTATTCAAACTCACCTGTCTGTTCCTCCTTCGGTTTAATCAATTACCCGGACACCCTCTACAAAGACATTAATCTTTGCGACTTCTATGCCGGCAAATTCTTCTATTTTATATTTCACATTGCTGATTAAGTTTTCTGCAACCGCAGAAATGCTAACTCCATACGATACAATAATATGAAGGTCAATCGTAATCTTATTGTCATTTAATGTAACACCAACACCATGTGTCAGATTATCACGTCGTAACAGCTTTACCAGCCCATCCTTCATGCTGATGGAAGCCATACCCACAACACCAAAGCATTCAACCGCAGAAGAGCCGGCATATTTTGCAAGCACACTGGTATCAATTTGAATTTCACCCAGTCCGGTATTTACGTATCCGTTCATAGATATCCCTCCAATGTCTACATTCTGATTTTTCGCAAGGCACAGAGATTCGATATTTTCACGAATTCTGTCCTCTCTACCCTACGTCTTATGTACAGTATAACCCATTTTCACCAAAAAGAAAACCTTATTTTCCCGAAAACGCAGAAAAAGGAATCATTTCCGGTGTTCTTCGCATATAATACAATATTCTTTCTCTCACACCTGTATGCAGGTATTTTATCAAGAAAGGAGCCTGACATGAAACGAATGATTGGCTTCATCCTCTTTTGGATTGCAGTCGGCATGACCATCATGCTCTTCATCCATAGCGGGTTTCTGGCAATTTTTTTAATTGTCCTATTGTATGTTCTCAGCTACCATCTGTTTAGCAGCTGTTAATTACACGAAAAAGGGCGCCAATCACTTGACACCCTTTCATACTCACACTCAAAACTTACGAATTAAGCACGCTCTACCTTACCGGCTCTTAAGCAAGAAGTACAAACATACATCTTACGTGCTCCTCCGTTTACCTTTACCTTAACATGCTTCACGTTGGACTTCCACATTCTGTTCGCTCTTCTGCTCAACTGGCTTCTAGAATGGCTTAACTGGGAACCCCACAGGGAAGCTTTATCGCAAATTGCACACTTTGCCATCAATAAGCACCTCCTTTATAAAAATTAGGTCTTAGCTTGTGCAAATAAGTACTCTTTTTCACACCTGACCTGCAAACAAAAATCATTTTAACAGAAGTCAATCCATTTTGCAAGCAAAATTTTATTTTTTTACAAAGAAATTGTCGACCGCCTGTATAATCTTCTCCGGCTCCAGTGTTTTTAGCAGATATCCCTCCGGCTTTAGCTCCGAAACACTCATTACACTTTCCCGGTCGCCCTTACTGGTAAGAAAAATAACCGGTACGTCCGCAAAATCTCTCTCTGAGCGTATCATCTCCAGCACCTGCTTGCCGTCACAAATCGGCATTTCATAGTCCAACAGCACCAAATCCGGATGATTGAGTGCCAAATATTTAATCGCCATTGCTCCCGAATTTGCCAGAATAACCTGATATTTCTTTTCCAGCCAATTCTTCACACTCCGAAGCACCGCACCGGAATCATCCACCACCAGTATCTTTTTCTTCGGCTTTTCCAACTCCGCCTGAAAGCATTTCTCCACTCCGTCCAGGATCTCTTTGACTCCGACCGGATAGAGATATTCTTTCTTTATTAACATCCTTGGAATAATTACTTCCAGCTCCTTGAGCTGATGTGCATCCCCAATGGCCAAAATCGGCATTTCAAGCTCCGCCGCTTTATCCTTCAGATAGACCAGACCTTTTTTCTTTGACGCTACGTCCTCGGCATAAATCAACACAATCTGCTGTTCAATGTCCAGCTTCTCCAACTGTGAAATTCCTGCTCCGGTCTGCACTACCATATGCCCTTGGTCTATCAACTGTTTTTCTAAGGAAGATACAAAAAAGTTCTTAATTTCTGTTACTAATAAAATCCTCATTTTGTCCTTGTCTCCTGCATTTGTCCTTACTATTCTTTCTCCAGCTCTCTTTGTATTTTATCTACTGTCGTTCCTATGTCTTCCATTGCTACATCTGCAACAAACACCTTCAGCTCCTCCAACAGTCCCCGGCAAGACTCCGGTAACTGACACTGTTCGAGCTGCTGCATTGCTGCATCCATGGTATCTAAATCAAATGCTTCCACCGCATCCTTGATTCCTCTAAGATACATCCGAAGCTCCTGCGTATCCGTTATAGCCCCGGTATGGGTCGCTTTTCTGCCGTATTGCTCCAGTTTCGTTTTATATGTACGATAAAATGCCAGCACCTTCGGCGTTTCTCTCAAAATCTCCTCCAGCCGCTCGGCACGTCCGAGCTGTTCCAGATGCCAAAAACACTCCGACAACTCCATCGCTCCAATCAGTCTGGCCGTATTTTTTAGCGCATGCACCTCAATCGTATACTCTTGAAGCCGCTTTTCCTCCATGCATTTTTCAATCTTCGCAGCCTTTGTATCAATCAAGGTATAAAAATCCCCAAACAGCTGAAGAAGCATCTGCGCACTTCCGGCATTCCGGATGCCTTCTGCGACATCAATCCCACAAAGGCCTGTCCCCTCCTGCATAGTACCTGCTTCTTTCTCCTTTGGTATCTCCGGTGACTTCTTTGCCACCCCCTGCGGCACCAAAAGCTCCTGCGGCAGCCACCTTTGTATTACCTCATAAAGCAATTCTCTTTGCATCGGTTTCGCCACAAAATCATTCATTCCGGCTTCTAGGAACAAATGCTTCGCATCCTCTATCGTATCGGCCGTCAATGCAATGATGGGAATCTCATGATTATCTATACCCACTTCCCCGGCTTTTCTTTCACGAATCCGCCGAGCAGTCTCAATGCCGACCAAATCCGGCATCATATGATCCATGAAAACCAGATGGTATTTGCGCTGTTGCAGCAGCGCAAGCGCTTCCTTACCGCTTTCTGCCGTATCCATCTGCATTCCGAGCGGAGCCAGCAGATTCATTGCAAGCTTAAGCTGTATTTTCGTATCATCAACAATCAATATCCTCGCACCCGGCGCACTAAAATCCATAATCATTTCTCCCGTAAGAATGCTCCATCCCCTCTTAATAAATTAATATACCACAAAAGTCTAATAAAATAAATAGTTTCTTTTCAACAAAAAACAGCCTATCCTTTGGACAAGCTGTTTCCTCTCATATTTTAGCCGATTTTATTCCTGTGCTGCTTCCTTAGCTACCTCTGCTGCCTTCTCGTCAGTTTCCTTTTCCTGCTGCTTTGTTGCATCGTCCTTCTTGAATTTGTCAATCAAATCCGGTACCATATCAAAAATCTTGGTTGCAATATCCTGATTCTTTACATTTACCAGACGGGTATGTCCATTCTGAATGACCAATACCGAACTCGGTGACATCTTTCCGCTCATACCGCCACCCGCATTGCTCTTGCCAGCATTGTTGAACGAGCCTGCGCCCATACCAAAGCTGACATCCACCAATGGCAGGATAATCGTGCCGTCCTCAAAGCGTACTGCATCTCCAACTACCGTCTTGGTTGTCAAAAACGCTTCCATTCCCTTAAATAAACTTTCCACCGTTGTTCCAAACTTTTCTTCTGCCATACATATTCTCCTATCCGGGAACGATTTTTCAATCCCTCTCCTGTACTAAACCAATCCCTTTGCATCTGTTATTACTTTTCTTAAATTACCCTTAAACCAAAGCTTTACCAAAATGTACAATACACGCACCATTCGGATACGCCCCTTTAACTCCACCTGTGCGTCCAGCCGAAATTCTGTTGCTTCAAAATCTGCGGTTATATTAAGCGTCCTTGCGTAAAGCCCATAGCAAATACCAAGCACCGACAATATCTGTCCCATCGAATAAGGGTCGCCGGTTCCAAAAATGACTTCTCCTTTTATTTTATACGGAAGCATGTATTTTATCAACTGAAAAATGCTTTTTCCGGTTAATCTTAGTGCTAACCTCGTACTATCTGCCTGTAAAAAGGCACACACATCTAAAATTCGCGTCCGAAGTCCGGTAATCTTTTCCTTGGTTGCAGTTACCTTCTGTCGAATCTTATCCCGGATACCGCAAACCTTATCCACAAGCTTCTGATACAATGCCTTCACTTTATCCAAAAGCTTTTGTATCTTCCAACACAATCGCGCGACTGCCCCCTGCGGCTCTTCCTCCGGCTCCGTTTCTTCCTGCTGCACACCCTCCGGCAATGCATCATTCTCTTCCGTCTGCTCTGACAGCACCTCTTCCGATGTGGTATCCGTCGACTGCGCTTCGCTTTGCTCCAAGACTTGCGCAGGCGTAGCCTCTGTTTTTTCTTCCGCTCCACCTTCTATCGTATCCGAAGTACCACTCTCTGCCGATTCCTCCACAGATTCCTTTTTATTGCGCGGAAACACTTGAAAGAACAACAACTTCACACCATAACTCAGCTTTCCGTCCTGATACACCACCGGTACCCGGATAATCGGTCCAAGCCATCCGACCCGCGCCTTTACCGTCAGCTCACTGCCCTGTCTGGTAATCTTTGCCCGGTATCGCACCGGCACAAACAGCACGATAAGAAGCATAACCAGAAACAGCCCCAGCAGACTCAGCAGAAGAATACCGATGAGTTTCAAAAGAAAGCCCAATATTTTTAATAAGAGCATATTCTTCCTCTCCTACCTCCAATCTGCCGCTTCATATCCGAAGTAGCCTCTGACATCAAAACCACCGGTTGCCTCGTATACCTCTGTTACCATCTCTCCGACCAGACCTGCCGCTTCTTCTTTATCGCCTGCCAGTCCCAGCACAAAAAGCTCCTGCCGCTTCCGATACGGAAATTTCAACTCCTTTGCCGGAATCAAATCAAACAAATCCGCTCCGTTGTATGCATAGGTAATCAGCACCGTATCCTTCGCTATCTTCTTGCCCTGCTGCAGCCGTCGTATCAAACGTCGATGTTCACTTTTCACAGAATCTCCAAAATACAGGCTCTTTCGGAACTTTATCATGCTTTTCTACTCCATTATCTGCTTCATCAGCCGGTAACTCGCTACTCTCTCTGCCACATCATGACAGCCTGCCAGACTGCCTCGTACATAATCCATTACGTCATTCTGACTATTAAAAAATACCGGAAGCTGAGACAACACTGCTGCCATCATCGCACGATTCAGCGCCTTCGGCTGCGTGGCAATCGCCGTCAGAACCTTCTCTGTCTCTGTCTTAATCACGGTATCAATATAGCTTCGGTCTACCTTTGCCGTATTGACCGCTGCTCCCTCCTCTGCAAACAAGCTGCTGCTTGTCAAATCCGGAGTCCGCTTCAAGCATTCCATCTGTTTTTCTAACATCAATGCCTGTACCGTCTTTGCAACCTCCGGCTCCAGCTCCTCTAAGATTCCCCGCTTACTCTGCAGCCCATCTGCATAACGCTCCAAGATTCCCTCGGACTGTACAAAGCCGTCCACCAATGCCTCCGGTACATTCTCATAGCTGCCGCTTTCTACATTGGTCTGTACTGCCTGCAGGATTTCACGCACATGTGCCGTCTTTTTCTCTGCCTCCATCGAAGCATACGGAAGATTCAAAATCCATGCATACAGAGAATTTGCCAGCTCCATCAGCCCCATGTAGCCATCCGTCGCCGACTGCAAAAATGCTGCCGCTTTTTGCAGCTTTGCATCCATTTCCTCATACTGCTCCTTGGTCATCGTCGTTGCATCCATCTGTGAAAGTGCCTGATACAGCTCTCTTAATTCCGGGAACAGCTCTTCCATACCATCACATTCATACAAACCTGCCGAGGATTCCAGCAGATACACAAAATCCTCAACACTCGACTGCTCCGACTCCAGATACAGCTCCAGACTGTCCTTCAATAAATCACAGAATTTTCCGCGGCTCATACGAATCGGCAGCTGTGCCAGCATTTCCTTGATTTTCATATTGACCAGCATATTGTCCTTTTCCTGAAAAATATACCGCAGAATCTCGCGCGCCGCCTCATCTTCGTCGATGTCCTCCAAATTGTCCTCAAACTGCAGCTCTACACGATTCAAAATATATTCATACAATGAAATCTTGTCCGTATAGGTGGTCACAACTCTCGTTACCTTACGCAGCTCATCACGCAGCTGTGTCAGTGCCACGATGGATTGCTCTCTGACCACTCCGTCAAAGCCCCCGAGCAGATTGTCCTTTACCAGACGGTTCAGCTCCTGCCAGATTGGCTCTGCCTCCTTTGCAAGCTCCAGCTCCTTGTCTGCTAAAGCTTCATAAAAGCTGTAATACTGCATTGCAAAGCTGTTTCCTGCAAAAATACAGTAATCCGATGCCAATTCCGTCATAAACGGAGGAAGATTTTTTTCTACATTCTTCCCTGCACGCAATTCCTTTAAACTCTGTTTATCCATTTTTTACCTCATTCCCATACAGGCACACGACCCGCACTGATGTATTTTATAATAATAGGCGTGTAAAATAATCCAAATACACTACATTCGGCAAAGCCTTAATCAGTCCCGGCAGCTCCGGCACCAAAATTCCCTCTGCCATATAGAAAAATCCACTGATTCCCGAAACCAGAAGCCATACTGCTCCGAAAATCTGATATGCCAGCACACTCTTTAAGCACTGTGCCAATATATAGTATACCACAGCCATCCCCATCGAGAAAAGCAGAGATATCAAAAATATCGGAAAAATTTTCTCTGCAGCTTTGATTCCTACTCCGACACTGAATGCAAACAGCAATGCAAGCAATACTGAGCAGACCGTATTCGCAAGCAAATTTCCGGTAAACACAGCCCCCTTGCTCATTGAGGTCAAAAGTCGGCGCTTTGTAATCCCCTGCTGCCGTTCTAACTGCAATACCGCCATCGTCGTCAGCTGCAAAAGCGTCATCAGCATTGCCGCAATCGCCGCCACCGCCTGCCGGTAAAACAAGCTGTTTTCCAATGGCTTTGTTTCCTCCTGGCCGCCTGCCGTATTCTCGACAAAGCGGAACTCAAACGCAAAATCAAAATCCTCTGCTCCAAGCAACGAACCGACATAGGCTTTGTATTCTTCCTTCGTATATTTCGCCTGCTCCGCCTCCGGCAGCTTTTCATACGCCTTATAACCACGCGCAAGGCAGACATCATACATCATACCTGCCGCTACAATATCTCCGATGACCGAAGCTACCTGATCGCTTTCCTCATGATAAATCGAAACCACATTCCGGTAATTTCCCTTTTGCAGCTTTTTGGTGTAATCCTCCTCGATTACAATAATACAGCGAAGCAATCCGTCAAACAACCGCTCCTCCAACTCCTCATAGCTGCCCTCCGTTACATACAATGCCGAAGCCTGCTTTAGCTCTTCCGTCAATGAGACAGCCTTTTCTCCTTCATCCAGACACACCAGTCCTACCGGAATACTCGCTTTTTCCTCCGCACTCAGATTCAAATCTGCCATGCAAAACAAAAAGCAGGCTGCCGAAATCAGAAAAACTGCCACCGTCGCACGGTCACGCAAAAACAGCTTCAGCCGCAGCACCAGCTGGCACCACACATCCGAAAAAAATCCGGTTCGTTTACGCATTTTCATAAACCCTCCCTTCTTTTTTCCGGTAAATCACTGCTCCTATTACCAACAGCAAAAGGATAGCCACTCCAAAGCAGCCAAATACTATGTATTGCTCCTGCTTCATTACACCGTTCTCTATTTCAAAAATCTGCTTTAAGAACCAGTAATTCGGCATGAATTGCGCTATCTTCTCCATATTCTCCGGCAAATACATAAGAGGCAATAAACCGCCGCCTAAAATCGCTCCGAGCAAAATTACCATATTCGATGCCAGCAGATAATTCTGCAGCTTCTGAAACGCCGCCGCAAGACAAAGCATCAGTGCGCACAAAAACCATACATTCAAGCAAAAATACCCAAATGCCGCCACACTGATTGTCACACCTGCCACTCCGAGCGCGCCCCAAAGCACTGCAAATAAAAGCGTAAGCAGCAGCATATAAAAGAATTGTTTTTCCAGCAAAATCGCAGCAGCACTATGTCCCATGGCTGCCAGTCTGCGATAAATTCCCGCATGATGCTCTCTTTGAAAACGAACTCCCGCTAACAATGCCAGAAATGCCGCCAGCAGATAGCAGAATTCATGCAGATAATACGGCACCAGCCGGACTGCCGTATAATTCTCCACAACCTGCTTTTCAAAGAAATTATCCTTTGCCATAATCAGCAGAATCAGCTCCAGCGTAAGCTTCTCATTTGCGGTCTGCGCCGTTGTCTTCGGCAAACCGATTGCCCGCGCCGCATCATATAACGCAACACAGTTTACCTCCACTGCCGTAATATACTCTACATAGCTTTCCATCAGATTTTTTAACAGCAGTGCCTTTGTCGTGCTTGCCGTGGAAATATAGGTCTGTATCGGCAGATGCTCCAAATAAACCATACTATCCGCAAAATCCTTCGGAATCACCATATACATATCCAGCTCGCCCGCATCAAACTGCTGCCGAATCGTATCTTCCTCATCAATAATCACGGATACATAGGCGGTAAATACCGGATTCTCCGTAAAATAGCCGACAATCATCTGTGCATACAACGACTCATCCTGATTTACCACTCCAATCCTGACGCGCTCTCCCGCCGGTGCATTCTGCTCCTGCGGCAGCCACGACACCAGTGCCGCCCCTACTACAAGCAGCAGAACCAGCGCTATCACGATGCCTGCCCGTTTTCCGCTCCACAACAGCCGGAAATCATTTTTTAATATCGCTCCCATATCCGTTTCCTTTAGTCCTTATGCACATGCTCATGCGTATATAGATGCTCCATGCAGTATTCATAGTTACCATCACACTTAGAACAGAAACGGAATTCCAGCATATCATCATCGAGCTCCGTCCTGCCGCATACCGCACACTTATGGCGCGTAATCACATTACGACCACGGAACTGCGTCACATTGCTGCCCTTTGCCGCATCTCGCACCTTTTTCTTGTAGCTCTGTCTGCGGTGAATCTCCTTCGGCGAAATACTCCGATAGTTTCTCGTCAGCAGGAAAAATACCACAAAATTGAGTAAGGACGCACCGATGACGATTCGTATTACCACACCGCTCATAATAAACTGATAGCCCAGCATCAGCGCATAAATGATTCCAAGATACCGAATCTGAATCGGAATGATATACATCAGATTTACCGTCACATATGGGAAGGTCGCCGCAAACGCAAGGAAAATCGACATATTGATATAGTAAGTGCTAAAATACGAAAACCAGTGTCCTGCATAATTCAAACTTGTAAAAAACTCTTTCGCTCCCAGATATTCAATATACTCCGGATGCTTCCAGTATCCATAGCCCATCATCAGAAAGCTTCCGATAATCGTAAAAATCATACCGCCGAGCAGGTAAAAATTAAACCGGAAGGTACCCCAGACACGCTCCAAATTGGTACCGATGGAGTAATAAAAATACAGCATCAGCAACGTAAAAAAGCTAAAGCTTTCCGGTGGTATCAAAATCCACGTTACCAGTCTCCATACCTGTCCATGCAGAATCTGATACGGATTCAACGTCAAAAACTGCAACAAATTCGGATTAATCATCTCCAAAATATATCCCGTCGCATAACACAAAATCAGACACAACGGCAGATTCTTAATCGTATATCTGCCAAGCTTTCGTTCCAGCTTATACATCCACTTCATCGTCTTATCATTCTCCATTCCTCACATTTGCCGGACATTCCCGACCAATGATTTTATTCTCCTTGATTATACTAATTATAGGCACTTCCCCTTGTAATGTCAAATTAACATATTCTTAAAAAACGCTTTTCCTCGCCCTTACCCTGTCCTACGGAATCACCGCTTGAGTTTCCTGCCCGAAACGTGTATAATGAATGCACTGTATTTTGAAAGGAAGGACATTATGGCATTTGACGGCATCGTAGTATCGAATCTCGCACATGAATTAAACAAAACACTGTCCGGCGGACGAATTACCAAAATCAGTCAACCGGAAAAGGACGAGCTGATACTTACTATAAAAAACTATGACACCTACAAGCTGTTTCTCTCGGCATCCGCTTCCCTGCCGCTGGTCTATCTGACCGAAAGCACCAAGCCGAATCCGATGACAGCTCCGAATTTTTGTATGCTGCTGCGCAAGCATTTAAACAGCGCTCGCATTCTTTCGATTACTCAGCCGGAATTAGAGCGTATCATCGATATGAAAATCGAGCATCTGGACGAAATGGGTGATTTGCGTACCAAGCACCTGCTCATTGAGATTATGGGCAAACACAGCAATATTATCTTCTGCGACGAAGCAATGCGTATCGTAGACAGCATCAAGCATGTCTCCGGTGCTGTCAGCTCGGTGCGCGAGGTTCTGCCCGGCAGAGATTATTTTATCCCGAAAACACAGGAAAAAATCAATCCGCTCACACTTTCCTTTGAGGACTTTCAGACTCATGTACTTTCAAAGCCGCTTTCTGCGTGCAAAGCACTCTACCAGAGTCTAACCGGTATCAGTCCGCTGATTGCCAACGAAATCTGCCATGAAGCAGGAATTGATGCCGAACAGTCCATCTCGGCACTAGATGCCGACTACGGTCTGCATCTTTATCGCACGTTGGAGCGCATCATGGCTCAGGTTGACGCAGCAGAGTTTCAACCAAACATCGTATATCGCGGCAATGAACCGCTCGAATTCTCTTCGATTCCGCTGCACTGCTATGAGGATTACCCTGCCACTCCTTCCCAACCGGAGTATAGTACGGAGGTTTCCTGCCGCGTACAGACGTTTGAGACCATTTCCGAAGTGCTTGAAACCTTTTATTCTTCTAAGAATAAGCTGAGCCGCATCCGTCAGAAATCCGCTGATTTGCGCAAAATCATCGCGACTGCCATCGAGCGTGACAGCAAAAAATACGATTTGCAGCTAAAGCAGCTTGCTGATACCGAAAAGCGTGAAAAATACCGTATTTACGGTGAGCTTCTGACCACCTACGGCTACAGCGTGACTCCGGGTGAAAAAAATGTAACCGTACTGAATTACTACACCAACGAGGATATTAGCATTCCGCTTGACCCGGAATTATCCGCGATTGACAATGCCAAGCGCTATTTTGACAAATACGCAAAGCTAAAGCGTACCTGTGAGGCACTGACTACTCAGACTGCCCAAACGAAGGAAGAGCTAGAACATCTGGATTCCATTCGTACTGCATTAGACATTGTAGTGACCGAAGACGATTTGGTACAGCTCAAAGAGGAAATGATGGATTACGGCTATATCAAGCGCCATTATTTTCAGGAAAAGAACGGCAAGAAACCGACGAAGAAGATCAAAATCACCAGCAAACCGTTTCATTATCTTTCATCCGACGGCTATGATATCTATGTCGGCAAAAATAATTATCAGAACGATGAGTTAACCTTCCAGTTTGCCTCCGGCAACGACTGGTGGTTCCACGCCAAGGGCATTCCGGGCTCCCATGTCATTGTAAAATCCAAGGGCGAAGCCGAGCTGCCGGACCGTGTATACGAGGAAGCCGGAAGTCTGGCCGCCTACTATTCTAAGGGACGTGACGCAGACAAGGTCGAAATTGATTATGCAGAAAAGCGCAACATCAAAAAACCGGGCGGCGGCAAGCCGGGCTTTGTCGTATACTATACCAACTATTCCCTGATGGCTTCCCCGGACATCAGTACCCTTACTTTGATTAGCGAATAACGATTTTTATCCCTTGCGCCCGAATCGGCGCAGAAACGAGGCAATTATGATACTTTCCGATTTTCATTGTCATACCGCATTTTCGAGTGACTCGGATACTGCTCCGGAGCTTATGGTCGAGCAGGCAATCCGGCTCGGACTGCGCTATCTTTGCATTACCGACCATATGGATTATCTGTTTCCGACACAATACGAACAGACCTTTACCTTTGATGTGGCGGAATATCAGGACAAGCTTGTCAGATTAAAGGAACGCTATCGCGGACAGATTACCCTGCTGACGGGCGTTGAGCTCGGTCTTCGCAACGAACCGGACATTTGTCCACCGTGTCAGAGCTACTATCGCTCCCTTGTCCACGATTATCCTTGGGATTTTCTAATCGGCTCGACTCATGTGCTGGAAAAAATCGACCCCTATTATCCGGAATACTGGCAGCAGCATTCTGCCGCCGACGGTATGTTAGCGTATTTTGAATCCATTTTAGAAAATATCCGGTCATATGATATGTTTCAGGTCTATGGTCATCTCGATTACCTTGTCCGTTATTTGCCGGTGGATACCAAGGATTACCACTATCCGGATTATCTGGATTTGTTTGATGAAATCTTTAAGCTTTTGATTGCACAGGGACGCGGCATCGAAGTAAACACCGCAGGCTACAAATACGGTCTGCCGTATGCACACCCACGTCCGGAGCTTCTGCGGCGCTATCGCGAGCTTGGCGGTGAAATCTTGACCATCGGCTCGGATGCCCACAAGCCGGAGCATATCGCCTATGATTACAAAAGAGCCGGAGAGATGTTATTATCCCTCGGCTTCCGATATTATACCATATTCCAAAATCAAAAACCGGAGTTCCTGCCGCTCTAGGCGGGACTCCGGTTTTCTTCGTTCTACTCACACTCATATTGCTGTGCCAGCCGTCGGATTTCTTCCTGTACCTGTACGACAACCTCCTCCGGGCTAATGATTCTTACGCCCTCTCCCAGTGACATAACCCACGACAAAAACTGTCTGCTGACTGCCACATTCACATGGATTACAAAATGTGTTTCATCCTCCGGTCGCATCATGACTTCTTTTCCGAAGCGGTCAATCATGACTCCGGCGAATTTATTCTCACAACGCAGCTTGACCGTTCTCTCTTCCCCGGCAAACATCCCGAACATCTTTCTCGCATACACTGCTATATCAAAGCCCGGCAACGCTTCTTCTCCTTCGCGCATTTCTCCGGTCAGTTCGATATGCAACATTTTATCTACCCGGAAGTGCTTTACGATGCCTGCCTGTTCATCAAAAGCAATCAAATAATAATTCTCATCATCCCAGGAAAGCGCCCACGGACTCACCCGATACCGCGCACCATCTCTTTTTAATACCATTTCCTTTTTCACATTCCACTGAAAATACTGAAATGTAATCTTCGAATTTTGTGCAATGGCATCCTGCAGCTTATCCACATTATAATAAATATTTTCGTTAATTGCTTTTATACGCTCCGTCATATACACCTGACGCTGTAGCTGATTGGCTTCATAATGACTGCACAGCCCTTCAATCTTTTTGATCAGCTCATGTGATTTTTTTGCCGTAATAAACTTTGCCGACTGCACCGAATCCACCAGAAGCTTTAGCTCTGCCAATTCGAACTGCCTGCTCGCCACATAGTACCCATATGTATTTCCCTGCTTTTCTTTTACTACATCCAACCCATACAACCGAAGCTCTTCTATATCCGCGTAAATACTTTTCCGCTCTGCCGTTATCCCATATGCCTCTAACGCAGCCAAAATTTCCTGCATTGTCATACGATGCTCATCATCTGTTTTTTCTAACAATATCTTCATCAGGTACAGCGGCTTTAATTTCTGATTCGTACTCTTTGGCATAGGTACCTCCCATAAACAAATATACTAACATGATAGTAGCATACTATTCGTGCAAAGTCCAGCTATATCAGTATTTATCAAAAACCCTCTATTAAGAATCGTTTTTATTCATACCATTTTCCGAAACACCTCTCCCCAAAAAACATATTCTATGATATAATAATTCCAGTAAACAAGCTTTTACGGGGTTACACTACACACGACTATTTGTGCCGAGAACGTCACAAATTAGCCTTGATGCGACAACAGAAATCGCCTACGCGAATTTCTGTTGCGCGATTCCTCGAACAAAAAAACGTTCTCGGAATGGAGGATTTTATGAACTACAATAACGGTAAAATGACAGATGTTCAGATTGCTTACATCGGCGGCGGCTCCAGAGGATGGGCTTGGACCTTTATGACCGATTTGGCACTGGAACCAAAACTTAGCGGTACCATTCGTTTATACGACATTGACGAGGACGCAGCCAGAGCAAACGAAATCATCGGAAATCGCGTTTCCGAACGTGAGGACGCGGTCGGTAAGTGGGAATACAAGACCTACTCCACCCTCAAGGACGCTCTGACCGGAGCTGATTTTGTCGTAATCTCCATCCTGCCGGGTACCTTTGATGAAATGGCAGTCGATGTACATACACCGGAGCGTCTGGGCGTTTACCAGTCGGTTGGTGATACTGCAGGTCCGGGCGGTATGATACGCGCTCTTCGTACTCTTCCAATGTTTGTAACCATTGCCGAGGCAATTCGCGACTATTCCCCGAATGCATGGGTTATCAACTATACCAATCCAATGAGTCTCTGTGTAAAAACGTTATATCACGTATTTCCACAGATCAAAGCATTCGGCTGCTGCCACGAGGTTTTCGGTATGCAGCATGTTTTGCAGAGCATTTTGGAAGAGGAGCTTGGTCTGACCGGTCTGCACCGCGAAGACATCCGTGTCAATGTACTCGGCATCAACCATTTTACCTGGTTTGATTCCGCTTCTTATCAGGGCATCGACCTCTTCCCGATTTACAAGGCATACATTGATAAGCACTACGAGGAAGGTCTTAGCTCCAGCCTTTCGAACTGGTCCAACGACTCCTTCTCCTGTACGCACCGGGTTGCTTTCGATCTGTTCCGCCGTTTTGGCCTGATTGCCGCAGCCGGTGACCGCCATCTGGCTGAATTTATGCCTTGCACCGACTATCTCAAGGACCCGGATACCGTCAAGAGCTGGTGCTTTGGTCTGACTCATGTCGATTGGCGCAAAAACGATTTGCAGAAGCGCTTGGAAAAGAGCCAAAAGCTCTTAAACAACGAAGAACAGGTAGAATTAAAGCCGACCGGAGAAGAAGGTATCCTGTTAATCAAGGCACTGTGCGGCTTAGAGCGTGTTGTCAGCAATGTTAATATTCCAAATTCTACGTTGCAGATTCCGAACCTTCCTGCCAGCGCAGTTGTTGAGACCAACGCACTCTTTGAACGTGATTCCATCCGTCCGATACAGGCAGGCAACTTACCGGAGAACATCCGCCAGCTAATTCTTCCTCATGTCGAGAATCACGAGCGTATCCTGAAGGCAGCTTTGACGCAGGATGCTGCACTGGTGGAAGATGCATTTCTCGCCGACCCGCTGCTTTCCGGCAAGCCTTGTACCAAAGAACAGATTCATGAGCTGGTTGCCGATATGATTCAGGGAACCGCTGCATATCTGCCGGATTGGAAGCTGTAATTTCTTTCATTTTTCTTTTTCAAAATGACGAAAGAAAAGTTCCGAAAATTTATCATTCTCGGAACTTTTCTTATTTTTATTCCATTTTACAAATTAGCAAACTCCCTGAGCTAACATTGCGGTTGCTACCTTCTCAAAGCCTGCGATGTTTGCGCCAACTACATAGTCACCCTCGTGACCATATTTTCTAGCTGCATCATCAAGGTTGTGGAAGATATTTACCATGATGCCCTGAAGCTTTGCATCAACCTCTTCAAAGCTCCAGCTCAAACGCTCGCTGTTCTGGGACATCTCTAATGCGGAGGTAGCTACACCACCTGCATTTGCAGCCTTACCAGGTGCGAAGAGAACCTTGTTCTCCTGAAGATACTTGGTAGCCTCTAAGGTAGTAGGCATGTTTGCACCCTCAGCTACTGCGATACAGCCGTTTGCTACTAACATCTTTGCATCCTCTAACAGAAGCTCGTTCTGGGTAGCACATGGAAGAGCAACGTCACACTTTACGCTCCATACGCCGCGACCCTCATGATACTCGCTGTTTGGTCTGTAGTTCTTGTACTCGGTCAGACGAGCGCGCTTTACTTCCTTGATTTCCTTTAATGCTGCTACATCGATTCCGTCCGGATCATATACCCAACCGGTTGAATCACTAACGGTTACAACCTTAGCACCCAACTGCTGTGCCTTCTCTACTGCGTAAGTAGCTACGTTACCGGAACCGGATACACATACGGTCTTGCCGGCCAGTTCGATACCGTTGCACTTTAACATCTCATTGGTCAGATATAACAGACCATAACCGGTTGCCTGAGTTCTGCCAAGGGAACCACCATAGGTCAGACCCTTACCGGTCAGAACGCCCTCGAACATACCCTGAATTCTCTTGTACTGTCCGAACATGTAACCAATCTCTCTTGCACCTGTTCCGATATCACCTGCAGGTACGTCCACATCTGCACCAATGTACTTGCCAAGCTCGGTCATGTAGCTCTGACAGAATGCCATAACCTCACGGTCAGACTTGCCCTTCGGGTCGAAGTCGGAACCACCCTTACCACCGCCGATTGGCAGACTGGTTAAGGAGTTCTTGAAAATCTGCTCAAAGCCCAAGAACTTGATGATACCGATATTTACAGATGGGTGTAAACGAAGTCCTCCCTTATATGGTCCGATTGCATTGTTGAACTGTACACGGTAACCTACATTTACCTGTACCTGACCCTTATCGTCTACCCACGGCACGCGGAACTTAATCTGACGATCCGGCTCGGTAATTCTCTCAAGCAGCGCTTCACGTCTGTACACTTCCTCATTTGCCTCTACTACCGGTCTTAAGGACTCCAGTACCTCTTTTACTGCCTGATGGAACTCCGGCTCACCCGGATTCTTTGCAATTACTCTCTCGATGACTTCATCAACGTATCCCATGATTTTCATTCTCCTTTTCATTTTTAATCAGGACTTGTGCGGCATTTGCTTCCTATCGCCTTCTGTTCTATCGCTAAAACAAAAAGCAATACGAAGGGTACACAAAGCCAAAGCACTACGCCCTTGTATTGCTTGATGTTAAGTATAGTATATCTTTTCTCAAAATGCAAGCAGTTTATTACTTTAGCGCAGTAAATTTTCTACTTTTCACATTTTTCATACACTATACTTCATTCTTTTTGTTCAATCTGCACTATTCTATTCTCCGAATTTTTCAATGCGGGCTTTCATTGTCTTATTAAAATTCTCTACCTTGCGGTCGTATTCCTCATCCATAAATCGGGATGCCAGCAAAAAATCCGCTGTTGCCAGATTGTTTGCCACCGGAATATCATATACTACCGCGATACGAAGCAGTGCCTTTACATCCGGGTCATGCGGCTGCGACTCCAATGGGTCCCAAAGGAATACCACAAAATCTACATTTCCTTCTACAATTCTTGCACCAATCTGCTGGTCACCGCCCAAAGGACCACTGTTGTATGCCTTTACCGGCAAACCGGTCTTTTCTGCAATCAGTCTGGCTGTCGTTCCGGTTCCGCACAAGAAGTGATTTTTTAAAATATCCTTATTGCGGTCCGCCCATTCCACCAATTCCTTCTTCTTGCCATCGTGCGCAACTAACGCAATATGCTTTGTCTTTTCAATTTTAAAATAGATATAATCATCCTCTACCATTCTTTTTTCCTCCTTGGAAGCTTCGTACTTATCTGCTATTGCAAAGTATATCATAATCATCCAAAAAAATCCACATGATTCACTATTTTCATTGCTTTTGATACAAATTCGTGCTACAATATGACTAATCTCATTTTTTTGTATCTTGACAGGAGGATAAACGAATGAAACAGAAAACACCAAAACCAAAAAAGGAAAAGGTAACCAAAGAAAAAACCGGCTTTTTTAGCAGCATCAAAGGAAAAATCTTTTTTATGGGCGGACTTTCCCTGATTGCTTCTGCTATTTTAGGTTATGCCGGACTCACTTCTCTAAACAAGAATCACGTAAACAATGAAATCCTTTCCAAAATCAACCAGATTAATGTATTGCAATACGAGAACCAAAGTCTGGATACCTCCTACCTGTACTTTTTGGAGGACACTTACTTAAAGGAAATTGTAACAAATCTTCAGGAAAGTGAAACCTATGCAAAAGAGTGTCTGAACCTTTCCAGTGGAGAACAGAAAACGCTCATCTCCGGTATTCTCGAGAAGATTACCGACTGTCGTGAAAACTATGAGCAGATTCTTACTCTTTCTTCCGCTCGTGGTTTTGACTCTTCCACCGGCTCTTACGCAAAGTTTTTATCTTCCGATGCAGCACTGCTCCAAGATTTTCAGGTAGTTGCGAATGACAAATCCTGGGTAGACGGAAAGTGGTCCGATACCTCGATGTTTGAAACAACCTCCATCGACGGTACTGCTTATGCAAAGGTTACTTACAATAATGCCTTGCCGCAGTTCGGAAAAAGAAATACCTTCCTTCCTCGTATCGGCGGCAGCGGCGTGGTCTATACCGGCACCATCTATCTTACCAACCTTTCTTTTACCGGTGCTTCCGGCACGACCGCTTACGACCTTTCCGCTTTGACCGCAGAGGAACTTGCCAATGCCTATGGTGATGGCTTGGCCGGCATTGAGATTGCAACCTTCAACGGTGCTCCTGCTATTAAAATGGGAACCAAATTCAGTGCTACCGATGGCTCCTGGCAGGAAATTACCTTAAAGATTCCGGTAAGCGATTTAAACATTCAGAACTATACCACCGTAGTCTTTGATGTGTATTTTGAGACTGCCGTACCTAGTGCCACTTCACTTACATGCGCACTCTCGGATAAATACGACTTTACCAACAATCTGCATACATTGAATTCGCTCTTTTCAAGCTACAGCCAGCTTGTCATTGAGGGCAAGGATTTTTCTGCAAAGGCAACAGAAATCAACAACTTGTTCACCGAAATGGTGCAGAATCTTCCTGATTATGTAACTGACGACACCATGAAGGCAAATCTGTCCGCGAATCTGAAAAGCAAGCAGGACACCTTTGCTCAGATTAATAAGAACGACTCCCAGATTCTTCTGATGAAGCAGGACAACATCTCTATCGCGACCTCCCTCGCAGAAGAAACTGCAAGTGTCAGAGCGTTGGTGGAGGCAGATACCAATGCAGCCAAGACCGGTCTGACGCTTACCATTACCATTATTCTGGTCGTTACTGCAGTTCTTCTGATCGCAATTACCGCTGCCATCAGTTACACACTTAATCGAAGCATCCGCAAATTCCGTGATACCTTAAATCAGGTTACCGACGGTGATTTGACGGTACGCGCCGACCACAGCGGCAAGGATGAGTTCTCCGTATTCGGCAAATCCTTGAACAACTTCCTGGTTAGATTAGCCGACAGTATCCGCTCTGCACAGGAAATCTCCGCCAGTGTTTCCAACTCCGGCGATGTTCTCCGCGAGATGGCTTCTGACAGTACTGTAACCTCCGAGAAAATCGAGCAGGCAGTCGAGGATATTTCCGATGGTGCTGCAGAACAGGCAGACGATATCGAAAACGCATTTGCTTCCATTACAAACATGGGAAGTGCATTCGAAAAAATCGTTACCAATATCGAAAGCCTCAATGCCCTGACCGCAGACATGCAGAAAACGGCACAGGAATCCACTGCTTTTATGTCAGAATTAGCAGAATACAACAGCCGTACCACCGAAGCCTTTAAGCAGGTTTCCCAGCAGATTCACATTACCAATGAATCCGTCAACAAGATTCATGAAGCCGCTGATTTCATCACTGCAATCGCAAGCGAAACCAGTCTTCTCTCGTTAAATGCCAGCATTGAAGCTGCCAGAGCCGGAGAAGCCGGAAAGGGCTTCGCAGTCGTTGCAACCGAAATCCAAAAGCTGTCCGATCAGTCCAATACTTCTGCATTAAATATCGAATCCATTATTGAAGAGCTGTCCAAGGAAGCCTCCAAGACCGTTACGATTGTCGATGAAGTATTTGAAACCATTGCTAAGCAGCAGGAAAAGCTTCTCAGCACCCAGGAACGTTGTATCGCGCTGGAGGGACAGGTACAGACCGCAGGTGCAGAAACCGGCAGCATCAAAAACTTTACCGAAAACTGCGACCTTGCCAGAAAAAATGTCGAGGAAATTATCGAGAACCTTTCGGCGATTTCAGAGCAAAACTCTGCATCTACCGAAGAAACCAAGAATTCGATGTCTCAGTTGAACGACACCATCATCAAGCTTGCCGATGCGTCCAACGAGTTGAACCGTTTTGCAGAACAGCTGGAAACCGACTTAAAGTTCTTCCGTCTGTCCTAGTGAATCTTTCACTTATCAGAATAAGCGTGTATAAAGCAAAGAAGCAGGCTTTCCCTTGAGACCTGCTTCTTTATTTTACCTGCTCGCTTCGATTTTCTCTCTTTAGCGAAGTCTTCCGCCCTCGTACTTCACTCTCTTTTCCAAAGTTCGCTCTACCAAATCCAGCCGCCGCTCCAGACTTTCTCTGTCATCCGGCATCAAATCCAGCGAAAGCTCTATCGTCGTCAAGAGCTCCTCATCCATCTTACGACTGATTTCCCGCAATACCTCCAGCTTTTCACCCGCCGTTTCAGCATCCAGAAAACGCAAAAGCTCTTCTCGTACACATTCCTCCTCCGGCACATCTACCATGTCTCCGCCGACGTTTCTCTCCTCATAGTGGAACCTGTTCTCCACCCGCACTTCTAGTCCTGTTGTACCTGCTTCACTACTTTGACGTTCTTCCGAACCCTTTCCTGCGGACTCTACCCTGCCCGGCTGCACCCGTTCAAAACGATAGCTCTGTGTCGCCTTTGGATACCGATTCCGGTCAACCGGACTCAAAAACTCCTCCAAGGGTCTCACATACCAGCGATACTCTCCATACAGTGCCTGATACACCACGACCTCAGCACCATCCTCTGCATCCTGTGCTCTTCCGATAATCTGATACAAATTTCCTTTAAAATGCCGATAAAACTCTCCTGCCATCGGCAATGCCCTATTTTCCATATCTTCCTCATTTCCGCATCGTTGTTTCATTCCGACGCTTTCTGACTACAAACGCTTCATATTCTTTTTTTGACGGTACTCCGTATGATAGTCTGCCACCTCTCTGGTAATCAGTCTAGCCTGTACCATCCGCTCTACATCATCCGTAAAATCCCGAAACGACATCTCACTGTCTGCCATCTGCTTTAACAATGCTCCGATTCGTTCCTTGTAATCCTCTGCCGAAAGCACACGATCCAGCAATAATATCTTAGTCTGGTATGCTTCCTTGTAATAATAGCTGTAACGATTGTCCAACACTCCGGTAAAGGAAAACGGAATTTTTAAGGTCTCTGCCGCATTCTTTGCCGAAGTATTCGTAATATAAATTCCCGGCTCAATACAGTACAAATTCTTGATATACTTTTTCTTTCCGTCCCGTACCTTTTCCTGATAGGTCGGCAAATACGCCATATAGGCCGCATTCATAAAGGACGGTATATGTATCTTCTCGTATTCAAAGGACGGTCTTGCCGGCTGTGCCGGCTTATAGGAAATCTCCGTTACCTTGCTCATCGGAATCGCCAGATTGCGCGGCTTATCTTCAAACAAAAGCATATTCAGGTACCCTTTGTCCCGCCAGATATAAGCCGGACACTCCCGAATCCCCTCTGCCTCGTAGGAATCAATCAATACCGGTACATGCTGACTGCTTACCTTGTATGCAAGTAGCAGCTGTTTGACATCCTCCGCACTAATCTGCGTGATATCCTCAAATACCTTCTCCTTAATCTCCGCTACCTTTTCCTTCGCCGTTTTTTCGCGCATGGTAACCTCACCAAAACGCACCGACTGTATCAATACAATATCCATGATTGCCGCAAATGCCGCCAGCAATCCCCAGATTGCTCCCAGACCGTTTGCAGCCAACACAACTCCTACAATCATTGCGAGCGCAAGCAAAATCACAGAAATCAGTATTCTCTTGGTCTTTTTGTTTCCATAAAGCAACGCATTCCAGTATTTCCTCATATGCACTCACCCCATTTCCTGCTCTCTTTCGCTGCCTTCAGACAAATTTTTAGCAGCCCTCCCACGGCACAATCGTCCCTGCTGCAAGGGATTCCTGCACCCGTATGGTTCGCTGATTTGCCGAGCCTTTAAAACGCAGGTTCACATTCTTTAATTCCTCCACAAAGCGTCCGTCTACCAAAATATCCAGATAAGACAAAAACTCCTTCGTCTCTTCCCATTCAACAAGCATGCGTCCTACGATATCTTCATCAAACAAATATCCGGAAAAGCACCAGATATCCTTCGTCGGATACATCTCCCTAACTCTGCGCAGCAGCGGAAGCAAACCTGCCTGATTGCTGTGTTCAAACGGTTCTCCGCCAAGCAGCGTAAGCCCGCGGACATAATCCGGTGCCAAATACTCGATGATGCGCTCGATGGTTTCCTCCGTAAACGGTGTTCCATATTGAAAATCCCAAGTCTCCTTATTGAAACATCCCTTGCAATGTCTGGTACATCCACTGACAAACAGCGAAACCCGCACTCCCGGACCATTCGCCACGTCATATTGCTTGATATCTGCGTAATTCATATTCTGCCTCATTTCTAAGCCTTTTTCTTTTTATGCATCCTACTCTGTACCGGTGATATGTCTGCACTCCGGTACCGCCTGCAGCCGTCTTAGCGGCATCGCCCAACGCACTGCATTCGTAATAATCTTTTGAATCTCCGGCATATGATAAATCGGATATTCCTCATGTCCCGGCTGGAAATAAAAAATCTTTCCATAGCCTCTGGTAAAGGTACAGCCGCTGCGGAATACCTCTCCTCCCGCAAACCAGCCGGTAAAAATCACATCATCCGGCTTCGGAATATCAAAAAACTCTCCGTACATCTCCTCCTGCAAAATATCAATACACGCAGGCACATCCTTTGCAATCGGATGCCACGGTGCCGTACACCATAGCTTCTCCCGGTCACCATCCCGCCACGAAAGCGTCATCGTCGTTCCAAGCAGCGTTTTCATAACCTTCGAAAAATGTGCCGAATGCAGCGCAATCAGCCCCATTCCTGCAAACACATGCTCCTGCACCAGCCGCACATTTTCGTCCGTAATCTCCTCTTGTCTGGCATGACTCCACCAGATTAGTACATCCGTATCCCGCAAAAGCTCCTCACTCAAGCCCTGATTCGGCATATCTAACGTAACACATTGTACCCGGATATCCTCATTGGTTTCTAAAAACTCAGCGATGCACCCATGAATTCCCTTCGGATATACCTTACGGATTCCCTCATACTCACGCTCATGCACATATTCATTCCAAACCGTTACCCGTATCATCTTGCTCCTCCGTATGCTTCTTCTGTCATTCCATCGGCATCCTACTGTGCCAAAAGCCACTCAGCCGATGCTCTCATATATTCCAGCTGGTCTGCAGCCCCAAAATGCTCGATGGTATAAAAGCCCTCATAACCGCTCTGCTTTAGTTGTTTTACAATCTGCTCCATTGCAATCACACCACTGCCGACGGCTGCCGGGTACATACACCTTCCGGCGATGGTCTGCTTCTCCTCCTCGCCCGGTACTGCCTGCACCAGAGCGCGGTCCTTACAATGCACATGCACAATTTTCGTTTTTAGCTGCTCAAACGCTGCCAGCTCTTCTTCTTCACTGTACATAAAATTGCCGGTATCAAAGGCTACCTTAAGCTCCGGTATCCGCTCCAAAAACCAGCACATCTGCTCTGCGGTAGCAATCGGACTCATACAATCATCAAAATCCTCAATGGTCGGAACAATGCCCTGACTCGCTGCGTACCTGCACAGCTGCGTCATTGCAGCTAACATCTGCTCCCGCTCTTTTGCTTGTATCGTTTCCTCCGTACTGCTGTAAAAGCCCGGAATAATCATAATCCTCTCACTTCCAAGCTGCTTCGCCAGCTCCACATGGCGCTTCCACGCAGCCTCATCTATTTTCTTTCCAAACTCATAAAAACCATAAATCGACGATATACCAATCGAAGCTTCCCGAAGCTCTGCATCAAATACCTTTCCTGCTGCTTCAGCCGCTAAAATATCTGCCAAATCAACCTCCACTGCAGTAATCCCAAATGCACGCAGCTTTTGAAGTATCTCCTTAACCTCACAAGCCTTCTGCGCTGCCGCTTCTACAATATGATGATAAAAAACCGCTAATTTCATTCCGCTATCCCCCATTTCTATCTCTATTGTAATACTTTTTCTTCGAAAAGGCAAATGGCGCTTTTGTTTCGGTTTCGATACAATTTTACACAACCACTTCTTTTTTAGCCTTAAAATACATTTTTTTAATTTTTGTATGCTTTTTTCGTCAATTTCTCTTGACTTTACCAAATAATAACAGTATACTCTATAAGGATTTTCAAAAAACTTACAAATTTAGGAGAAGGTCATGATTGCACAACAGACATTAAAAAATATTATATTCCGAGTAGTATTACCAAAGCCAAACCATACACTCGCATATAGTATTATCAAGTCCGCTCTCAGAAATGAGAACGATGAAGCATACACTGCATACGGTATGCGTGTAGCACAAAACGGTACCATTCTGGCAGAAATTCGAGATATTTCTACCAATCCTGCTGCCATCCAAAAGCTGGTAAATCAATGCAACCGGCTTCATCTGAGCATTGAGCATTTTTATGATGTCGTAGAAGATTTTGTGACCGGGGTATAATAAAGCATCTCTTCAAGTGGTGGGTAAACAAAAACAAACTCCTTGCAGGAACCGATTCGTTCCCGCAAGGAGTTTTCTTATTTCTTATTTTCTGCTGCCATGTACCTAAATATGAAGCACTCTCGCATTGATTTCCTTGGTTTTACCCACATTCCAGAAATTCTCTCCCAAGTATCCGCAGGTTCTTCTTGTTACATTCATCTTCGCATGATCCTTATTGCCACACTGCGGGCATTCCCACTCCAACTGGTCATTAATCTCGATTTCACCGTCAAAACCACATACATGACAATAATCTGACTTGGTGTTGAACTCAGCGTACTGGATATTATTATAAATGAACTTTACAATTTCCTCCAACGCCTCCAGATTGTGACGCATATTCGGAATCTCTACATAGGAAATCGCACCACCGGACGAAATCGTCTGGAACTGACTCTCAAACTGGAACTTGCTGAATGCGTCAATCTTCTCACGCACATCCACATGATACGAATTGGTATAATAGCCCTTATCCGTAACATCTGCAATCTCTCCGAACCGTTCCTTATCGATACGGGCAAAACGATAGCAAAGCGACTCTGCCGGAGTACCGTAAAGACCAAAGCCAATACCGGTTTCTTCCTTCCATGTATCGGTTGCCATACGCAGACGCTTCATGACACGAAGTGCAAATTCCAATCCCTTCGGGTCGGTATGACTGACACCGGTCATCAGCTTGGTTACCTCGTACAAACCGATATATCCGAGCGAAATCGTCGAATATCCGCCATGTAACAGCTTGTCAATCGTCTCTCCCTTTTGCAGTCTGGCAATCGCACCATACTGCCAGTGAATCGGACTCACATCCGAAATCGTTCCCTCTAATGCACGATGTCTGCACATCAATGCCTCAAAGCAGAGCGACAAACGCTCCTCCAACAGCTGCCAGAACAGCTCCTCATTGCCCTGCGCAATAATACCAATCTGCGGCAAATTCAAGCTGACAACGCCCTGATTAAAGCGTCCCTCAAACTTGTAATTGCCATTCTCGTCCTTCCATGCCGTCAGGAAGCTGCGGCATCCCATACAGCTGAATACATTGCCCTCGTAATTTTCACGCATCTTCTTCGCCGAAATATAATCCGGATACAGACGCTTCGCCGAACAACGTACCGCCAG
>JAFTQM010000041.1 GCA_017462755.1 Lachnospiraceae bacterium
ACATTAGAGGTCATGGATAAGATTTACAGTATTGATGATATGGAAAAAGGAATTATGGAAAAAATTTTTCTTTAAAACATATTGACAAAATAACGATATTGCGCTATTCTTAAATAGCGATATCGCTGTTGCATAAAATTTATCTCTTGGTACTATGGAACCAAGTAGAAAGGAGTACAATATGGTTAAATTGAAATTTAAAGTAAAGAGTAGTTCCTTTAGGAAACTTGATGACCCATTTGAAAATGGAAAATCAAAAAAATATGTTTTCTACACTAAGGTGGAAGATGTGCCAGAGGGGATACCGATGGCTACAAATCCACGTGAGCAAAAGTTGAATTCAGGCGTAGCTAAAGCTATTGAAGAGTCGCTGTTGAGTAATGATGGATATTTTCATTTGAAGAACAGAGGAATTGTAGTTTCAGCCGGAAATATTAACTATAACAACCGAACAGAAGAAGTAACCTTAGAATTTTATGATGATATGAGCCATGGTAATATTGATGGTGGGCATACGTATAAAATTATATGTGAGCACAAAAAAGATAATTTGGAACAATATGTTCAGTTCGAAGTAATGACACAAGTGGAAGATATTATCGAAGATTTAGCAAGAGCTAGAAATACTTCAGTACAAGTAGACGAAAAATCAATGGCAGAATTGGCGAATAAATTCGATGCGGTAAAAGATGGTTTGGAGGGGATGCCGTTTTTTAAAAGAATTGCATTTAAACAGAATCAAATTGAGTTTAATGAAGCAACAGGTAAAAAATCGAAAATGATTGATGCGAGAGAAATTGTTGCTATTATTAGTATGTTTGATATTGAAAGATATAATGCGTCAAATCATCCGAAACAGGCATATTCGTCCAAGGGAACCATGCTTAAGTTGTATCTGGAAAATCCGGAATATTATAGAAAATTTGTAAATATTATGCCAGATATCTTTGATCTGTATGATGCAGTAGAAATGGAGTTTGCAGATGCGTACAATTCTACAGGCGGACGTTATGGAAGAAAAAAATACTCAGGATATAAAGAGGGAGAAATTGTGGGGTGTAGCAAATTTTCTGGAAATAGTATTTTTTACAAAATACCAGATGGCTTGATCTATCCTGTCGTAGCAGCGTTTAGAGCGCTAATTACTTATAATTCTCATACAGATATGTTTGAATGGTATAATGGTGAAGAACCGATAAAAGTATGGAAAAGAATTAGTGGTGAGCTTGCAACTAAGGTTATGAATTTTGCGGCATCAATTGGCGATAATCCTAATGCGGTAGGAAAGGATTCAAATATTTGGGATCTGGCCTATATGACTGTTTTATTACAAAAATGATAGGAGCAAAATATGAGTTATAAAGTGTCTATTAGATTGAAAGAGTTGCTGGAGAAAAAGGGAATGTCACAAAAGGAATTGGCAAATCTAACGGGTATTCGTGAATCGACAATTAGTGATATTGCAAGAGGCTCTCGAACAGTTATGAATTTTGCACACATTGCTAAAATACTTGAAGTATTAGAAATTACAGATATTACAGAATTGATTAAATTAAAATACGACTAAGGAATTCTGGTTTATTTATATCAGTTGTAAAATTCATTTAAAAATCAATGCAAAGAATACTTTATTTTTGAAAAGACATCGTTGGGTGTCTTTTCTGTTTTGTGTAGCTAACGAGGGCTTGAGGGACTGTAATCCCCAGCAAGGTGCCAAAACTGAAAATTGCAATTTTTGCAGATTTCGGTTACACGGCGAAACTTGCTCTTGAAATGTTGAGATGAATAAGAGGTGTAGGAGAGAGACTTTTTGTATGATTTAGAAAAAGTTTCGGACAGATAGTTATTTGTTTGGCTATTTTGGCATTTGGTATTTGTTTACTTAAGTTCCGCTTTTTCACTTACAATAAAAAGCAATTACCGAACTTACAGAGAATGATATCTCAGTCAGACAAGTTAACCAAAACCAAAGCAGGCACTTGAGACTTGCCGGTACTTAGACGTCGTATTTTAGCGTCTTATGTACCGTTGCGAGTGCCGAGGTAGCGAGAGCGTGCCTGCTTGTGTTTTAGGTTAAACTTGTCTGACGTTAGAAAAAATAACGTTTTTCATTTGATTTTCTACAGTAAACCAAAAGTGCGAAGACTTAAGTGTTTATTTGCTATTGACAAGCATGTTCACAAATGATAACATAATGAAAAAATTAAGGAGAAATCAAATGCTTCAGATATTACATTCCACAGAGCACATGCATCATTGCAGACGTATTTGCTTGTAGCTGATTTTGCTATTGCACAGTTATGAGCCGATAGGTCTTATAGGTCTGTGCATAAGTGAGAATGTAATATTTCGGTATTGCTATATTTTTCATGGATATTATCGCACTGGACGTATAAGACGTTTGGTGCGATTTTTTTGTATCACAGTATTACTTTGGGAGGTGGCTATGAACAAAATATTATGCTCCACCGGAGCAATTACCGGAGGACCAAACGGATATGATTACAAAATGTTAGAACCTTTGTCAAAGCAGCTGATGTGTGATGGGTTCGAGCTTATGATGGATCGCCCATGGTATGAGGAGTTAGACGAATTGAAGACTTTTCTACATCGGATGAATTTTTACATACCGGTGGTACACTGTGAAAAGGAGATTGGGGAGAGACTTAGTAAGGGTGGCGAAGCCGAATGGGCAGAAGCCTTTCGAATGTTTGAGATGGATTGCGATGTGGCGGAAAGCGTCGGGGCGAAAAAGCTGGTACTGCATTTGTGGGGCGGGAGAGTTTCTGATTCTAATTTTCAAAATAATATCGAGGCGTATCCGCGTTTGAAAGCGGTTGCCGGAAAATACGGGCTGGAGCTGCTCGTAGAGAACGTGGTCTGCAACGTGGAAAATCCGATGAAGCATTTGTGCGAGCTGGGGGAAACATATCCGGAGATTCGCTTTGTCTTTGATACCAAAATGGCCGCCTTCCATGAGCAACAGGAGCTACTGTATGTGGCAGAATATGAGTGGTTGTGGAAGGAAGACTATATTCGGCATTACCATGTGAATGATTATGCCGGCGGTTATATGGATTGGAGCAATCTAAGGACACTCCCCATTGGAAAAGGGAAACTTGATTTTGTGCGATTCTTCGACTTTATGAAGAAGATAGGATATCAGGAAGATTTTACGGTAGAAGCTACGGCATTTGACAGTGCAGGTACAGTGGATGTAGAAATGCTGAATGAACAGTTTCGTTGGATTAAGGAAAGGTGTCAGTGATTTGGTTGACAATACAGGAGGTTAGAACGATATGAGTATGCAATACAAATATATGAGAATACAGGGCAGAGAAGAGTCGTGGGTAACAAAGTACCCGAAGGGGATATTCGGAATGTGCTGGCGCATGATTATGGATGAAATCATGAGTCAGGAGGAGGAAGCACTTTTTCGTGAGATTGACCAGTGGTTTCGTGATAACCTTCCGGAACCGGAGGCATGTCAAAACGGAGAAAAGGTAATTACGTTTTTTAAAACAGACACTACCGATGAGATGCGTAGGAGATTGGAACCGGCAATGCAGATATTGGATAAATATGCACATCCGTATGATGTAGTATACACTAATTATGTAGGGAAAATTGTATATGAGGATGAATGGCAGGTCGCAGTACAAGTGGAAAATGGAAGGATGGTATGAAAATTTGGATAAAAGAGCGGGAAATTGCGATAGAAGTCCTGAAATAGAAGTACAAAAGTGGTATTTTTGGCGATTTTGAATGAAAAAAGATGGATAAAAACGCAAGAATATCAAAAAAAATTAAAAAAGTAGAAGATTTTTGTGAGTTTTTCTGATATAATAAAGGTAATATCAACGATATATATACGTTATCTGAAATTAATGTGTATCTAGGGGGAACTGCCTATGATAGATCAAGAATTACGTCAGAGAATTGAATGTGAGATGCAGGCTGCTTTGGAACGTGGGGAGTTTCAGTTGTATCTTCAGCCGAAGGTTAATATGGTTACTTCGAAGGTATATGGGGCAGAGGCATTGTCTCGCTGGGTGCATCCGGTCGATGGAATCCGCAAGCCGGATGTATATATTCCTATTTTCGAAGATACCGGATTTATTGTACAGTTGGATATGTATATGTTTGAGGAGGTCTGCAAGGTTAAGGCAAGATGGCATAACGAGGGAAGAGATTTTGCAGAGATTCCGATATCCATCAATATGTCTCGTCTGCATTTGTTCCGGAAGCATTTTGTAGAAGAATTGTTCGAGATTACGCAGCGTTATGGGATTTCGCCGTCGGAATTGGATATTGAGATTACGGAGAATGTTTATCTGGCAGAGGTTACGACGTTGAATCAGGTCGTAGCGAAGCTGCAAAAATATGGCTTTTATGTTTCGATTGATGATTTTGGTTCGGGTTATTCGGCGCTCAACATGCTCAAGGATATTCCTGCAAATATCATCAAGATTGATAAGGAATTTTTGCAGTTATCGACCAATAGTGACCGCGGTAAGAGAGTTATAAAGAATATTATTCTCCTTTGCAAGGAACTGAAATTCAAGGTTATGGTAGAGGGAGTAGAGACCGAAGAACAGTTGGAATTTTTGACCAGCTTCGGTTGTGAGATTGCGCAGGGCTTTTATTATGCAAAGCCGATTCATGTAAAGGAATTCGAGGATTTTACCAAAGAGCATTTTGTTGTTTCGGTGGATATTGTCAAATTTAGCTTTAATAATAATCTGGTATCGGATGATGGACGCTATGAGGGTGAGTTCTTAGGAGAAGAGTGTGAATTTGTACAGGGAATCGCGCCTTCGGTAAAGGGCATTCGCTTCAAGGGCGGACACAATCAGGAGAATTGTGTGAGACTGCCGGTTGGTATTATACATAATGATAACTTCTCGGTTTCGCACTGGGTAAAGGTGGACAAGTTGCGTTCGTGGACGGCGACCATATTTGCCGAATATGAGAACGGATTTTTCCAGTATTGCCCATTATCTGAGCCGGGAGAGGCATGTTATCGAATCCGAGACCGTAGAAGGCTGGATGCTTGGTGTGATTCGATGGGACTTCCGTTGGAGACGGATCGTTGGTATCATGTAGTTATGACTTACGATGCGGCCAGAGAAAAAGCAGTTTTGTATATTGACGGCTTAGAGGTAGGACATTGTGAAGAGGTTCCGGCATTGTATTTCTTAAAGCGACTCCTGTTGGGCGGAGATATTTATAAGCCAACGCTGGAAGGTTCGATTTGTGAGTTGATTTTCTATGATAGACCATTGGAAGCGACAGAAGTACAGAAGTTATATCGGGATTATATTTCGATGGATGGTTTTAAGGCATTTAGTGAATAAGTAAGAGTAGGCAGATGCCCTGACGTATATGACAGGGCATCTGCTTTTTTGGTTTTTTCTTGAATTTCTAATCAATGTTTAATAAAATCTTTATTGCATTCTTTTGAAAGAGTATTATAATATACAAGAAATAAAAAGCAGCCAAGAAACAGAGAGAATGCTAGGCGGTAAATCAAGCATACATATGATACTATCGCAGAAAGGAAAAGCTTGCATGTTAGAACTCAAGGGCATTAAAAAGAATTATGCAGAAGGAAGCAATGAAGTTCGTGCGCTTAAAGGAATCGATTTGCAATTTCGCAAGAGTGATTTTGTATCGATTTTAGGACCTTCCGGTTGTGGTAAGACAACGATGTTGAACATCATCGGCGGCTTAGACCAGTATACCGAGGGTGATTTGGTTATTGACGGCAGATCTACAAAGGATTTTAAGGATCGTGATTGGGATGCATATCGTAATCATTCGATTGGTTTTGTATTTCAGAGCTACAATCTGATTCCGCATCAGACTGTTTTGCAGAATGTTGAGATTGCCTTGACGCTTTCCGGTGTGTCCAAAAAGGAACGTAAGGAGAGAGCAAAGGAGGCATTGAGAGCGGTAGGCTTGGGGGATCAGTTCCGCAAGCGTCCGAGCGAGATGTCCGGCGGTCAGATGCAGCGTGTGGCGATTGCGCGTGCGCTGGTCAACAATCCGGATATTATTTTGGCAGATGAGCCGACGGGTGCGCTGGATACCGAAACCAGTGTACAGGTTATGGAAATTCTCAAAGAGGTAGCGAAGGATCGTCTGGTTATCATGGTAACGCACAATCCGGAGCTGGCAGAGCAGTACTCCACCCGTATCATCCGTATGCTGGATGGTGAGATAAAGAGCGATACTGCACCGTTGACCGCAGAAGAAATCGAAGCATTTCACAAAGAGGATGAGGAAACCCAAAAGCAAAAGGCGGGCAAGAAGGAAAAGAAGCCTTCGATGTCCTTTGCGACGGCGTTTGGCTTGTCTTTAAAGAATCTTTTCACGAAAAAAGGACGTACCACGCTGACTGCCTTTGCAGGCTCGATTGGTATTATCGGTATTGCCTTGATTTTCTCTGTGTCGAACGGTATGACCACATATATCAATGTATTGCAGGAGGATACGCTTGCGTCTTATCCATTGACCCTGGAAGCAACTACGGTAGATATCGGTACATTGATGCAGGCGTTTATGGGAAGTTCTTCGGAGGAAAAGGAAGCACATGACAAGGATGCGGTATATTCGCAGTCGGTTATGTTAGAGATGTTTAATTCTCTCAATAATATCGAGACAACGGAGAATGACTTAAAGTCATTTAAAGCATACTTGGAGCAGGAGGCTGCCAAAGAAGACAGCGAGCTTGATAATGCACTGAATGCGGTACAGTATACCTATGACTTTGATTTGTTGGTATATACCAAGGGTGTCGATGGCTCTATTGTACATTCAGATACGGAAAAATTGTTGATGGATGTTATTAGTAAAAATATGGGCATGAACATGGCATCCATGATGGAAATGAGTGAGAATTCAACCATGGGTTCCATGATGATGAATTCCAGCTCGTCGATGATGGGTATGGGAAGATTGTGGAATGAGATGCTTTCCGGTAGAGATGGTCAGTTGATAAGTCCGTTATTAGAAAAACAGTATGATGTGATTTACGGTTCCTGGCCGACACAGTATAACGAAATTGTGCTGGTAGTGGATGAGAATAATGAGATTGACGATTTAACCTTATATGCACTTGGCTTGAAAACAGAAGAAGAAGTGAATGGAGTGTTTAATGCCGTTATGAACGGTGAAATCGTAGACACAGAGCAGCAGAAATGGACCTACGAAGAAATCTGTGATATGGATTTCCGCGTAATTCTGAATGCAGACTGCTATACCTATGATGAGAATACCGGACTGTATACGGATTTGCGTGAGAGTGAAGCAGGTCTTCGTTATCTCTATGACAATGGTATTGATTTAAAGATTTCCGGTATCATTCGTCCGAGCGAGGATGCAACCTCTGCCATGCTGACCGGTTCCATCGGTTATACCAAGGAGCTGACCGAGTATGTGGTAGCAAAGGCGCAGGAATCAGCAGCGATTCAGGCACAGCTTGCCAATCCGTCGGTAGATATTTTGACCGGACTTCCGTTCAATGAAAACACCGGCAGTCTGACCAATGCAGAGAAGGAAAGCGAGTTCCGTGCATATATTGAGTCTCTGGATGAGGCAGGCAAGGCAGATGCTTATGTGAAGATTATGAGTATTCCGTCGGCAGAGGAGCTTGCTGCTATGGTAGCTCAGGTTATGGGAACCATGACACGCGCCGATATGGAGGCTGCGATGTCTCAGGCAATGTCTCAGCAGATGGGTATGGACACCGAAGCGGTTATGGAATATGTTCTGGCAATGACGGATGAGGATTTGAACCAGTTATTCGAGCAGATGATTGCAGAGCAGGTAAAGGTACAGATTGCAGAGCAGGTAGCAGCACAGTTAGCAGCGATGAGTGCAACTCAGCTGGCAGGTGCATTGGATATGTCGATGGCTTTGTATACCACAGAACAGTGTGCAACCTACTACGATGAGGTACTGGAGTTTTCGTCCAATACCTACGAGGGCAATCTGAGTGAGCTTGGATGTGTAGATTTGAATGACCCGGCGACGATGAATCTGTATGCTTCCTCCTTTGAGAACAAGGATATCATCGAAGATGTAATCGCAAGCTATAATGCATCCGTAGAAGAATTAAAGAAAATCAACTACACGGATTATGTTGGTATTATGATGTCCTCGGTTACCTCGATTATCAATGCAATTACCTATGTACTGGTAGCGTTTGTAGCGATTTCGCTGATTGTATCGTCGATTATGATTGGTGTTATTACCTTGATTTCGGTACAGGAGAGAACAAAGGAAATCGGTATTCTCCGCGCCATCGGTGCATCCAAGAAGAATGTTTCGAGTATGTTTAATGCAGAAACAGTGATTATTGGTTTTACCTCCGGCTTGCTGGGTGTAGTGATTACAGTATTGCTTTGCATTCCAATCAATGCGGTAATTCAGACACTGACCGGCATTAACAATCTTCGTGCATTTCTTCCGGTAGATGTAGGCGTAACGCTGGTTGTAATCAGCGTGCTGCTGACGCTGATTTCCGGTATCATTCCTTCGAGAAGTGCAGCAAAGAAGGACCCGGTAGTCGCATTAAGAACAGAATAGTGAGTATGATAAGATGCATCCCCAAGCTGCGAAAGCAGCTCGGGGATGTTTTGCATAAAAGGAGGTAGTCACTTTGTAATGCAGACTTTTTTCGTGTAAAAAAGAAAAGGTTTGACAGGCTTTGCAAAGAGTGCTATGATTTTCTGAGCTTAGAGAGAAAAAGCAGGAGGAAGTACAAATGAGCGTTGGGAAAAAATGTGTGAAGGAGTGGAAAGAAATGCTGGTTCAAGCCGGTCTGATTTCACTCTTTTTTATATTGCTGGAGTTATTATTTCATTTTATGGAAGGGCTGGAGGTATCGGGAAGAATCTGGTATCCGATTTTGTTCAGTATTCCGCTGGGCTTTTTAGTAACAGCGATTGCCTCGTTTTTTCCAAAGCCGGTAAATCAGATTTTGAGTACGATAGTGATGGTATTAGTGACGGTGTGGTTTTGTGTACAGCTATGCCATTCCGGTGTTTTCCGTACTTATATGGAGTTTTCCAAGGTCTTTAGCGGGGCAGATGTGGCGGAAAGCTTTGGAAATGAGATGAAGGATGCTATTATTGGAAAGCTTCCTAAGATTCTCTTGTTTGTAGTGCTTGCCGCAGGTTTTTCATTCCTGCTTTTTTGGAAGGTCAGACCGGAGAAAAAAAGTGTGCTTTCCTGTGGTATCGGTCTGCTGGCAGGAATACTGCTCCAGGGTGTTTGTTATGCGACACTCTTTGTAGAAGGACAGGGCGCGTATAGCCCGATTTCTATGTATCAGCAGTATCCGCCGATTTTGGATAATAATATACAGAATTTTGGTGTAATCGTTTCCTTGCGGCTGGATTTAAAAGGGATGTTTGCGGACGAGGAAGTGGCAGAGGGTGAAGATATTTTTGCGGAAAATGATATGTCATTATTGTTAGGAGAAATTATACCAAATGAGACACCGACACCGGTACTGCCTTCGCCTGCGGAACCGTCATACACTGTGACTCCAAAACCAACGCAACAGCCGGAAGCAGTGCAGAATCCGGAAACGACACAGCAGCCGGAGAATATACCGACTGAAGAACCACAGATGACAGAGACTCCTACGGCAATGCCGACCATAACGCCGACCCCGGAAGTGCAAAAAACGACGAATACGCTTGATATTGATTTTGAAGCGTTATTGGCAGCGGAAGAAAACAATACCATCAAATCGGTTCACCGATATGTAAGCGCGCAGTCGGGAAGCCATAAGAATGCATATACGGGGTATTTTGAGGGCTACAATCTGATTATGATTTGTGCAGAAAGCTTTACCTCCTATCTGATTAACGAGGAATTGACCCCTACCCTGTATAAGATGTCGACGGAAGGCTTTGTGTTCGAGAATTTTTACGGAACCTTCAAGGCGGTTACGACCAATGGAGAATATGCGTTTTGTACCGGACTGATGCCGAATACCGTAGGAAAAAACGATGATTTGAAGAAAAATTCCACCTTTCTGCTGTCGGCAGACAAATACTTACCGTATGCCATGGGAAATGTATTTCAGTCCCTCGGAGCAGACACCTTTGCATATCACGGCAACGATGGAAACTATTACGAACGACGGTTGACGCATCCGAATATGGGATATCATCTCTGTCGTTTTTGGAAGGAAAGCTATGTCGATGGAGTGTATTCGTCGGAAAATCCGTTGGTTTATACCACGCTGCGTCCGAATTCGGATGAGGAAACGGCGCAGCAGACGGTGGCAGATTATCTGAATAATAAGGATGAGAATGGGAAAGTAAAGCCGTTTCATGCGTATTATATGACCTATAGCGGACATCATCCATATTATGCATACAACGATGAAGAGCATGTGAAGAGTCCGATGGTATTTGAAAATCGGGAAGTGGTAGATCCTTTGGATTGCTCGGAAGAGGTCAAGTCTTATATTGCGGCCAATTTGGAGCTGGAAAATATGCTGACGGTTCTTTTGGAGTCGCTTAAGGAAGCCGGTTGTCTGGAAAATACCGTAATTGTGTTGACCGGAGACCATTATCCGTATGGCTTGACCGACCGACAGTTTAAGGAGCTGGTAGAGCTGAATGGATACAGTTTGGAAGCAGATTACGGAATGTATGAAAATTCCTTTATTTGCTATAACGCAGGGATGAAGGAGCCGGTAACGGTGACTGCTCCGTGCTGCACGGTAGACATTGTTCCAACCTTATTGAATCTGTTTGGAGTGGAATATGATTCCAGATTATTGGCGGGAACGGATGTGTTGGACCCGAATTCCTTTCACGTAGCAATGCTGTATAATCAAAGCTTTATTACTGATAAAATCAAATATAATACGGCGAACGGAAAAGTAAAATACATAGCGGATAAGGATACCGTGCCACAGGCGTATATAGATGCTTGTATTAACTATGTAAAAAATAAGTTTGAGATTTCGTTGCAGATTATCAGCAATGATTACTACCGGATTATTTATGATTCGCTCGAAACAAAGAACAAGTGATTTTTGAAGCAAGGATATTGACAAAGAAAACTTTTCTGCTATAATACGATTTAACAATGACAGACAAAAGCATCGACGAGGAGGAGTACATACTATTCCGGATGAACAGAGAGAAAGTGGTTGGTGAAAACTTTCGTGAAGGTAGTATGGAAGTAGCCTTTGAGCTTTGGACCGAACAGATGATTCTAAGTAGACTCCAACGGAGATTCCCACCGTTATCTAGGGAAGCGATATCGGAATGGCAAGGACTATTCCCGTATTGTATTGAGTGCAGAAGTAGTTCTGAATTTAGGTGGTACCACGGACATGTTAGTTCGCCCTAAGCGTAAGCTTAGGGCGATTTTTTTGCGTTTGAAGGTTTTCGGCGCTAAAAAGTCGCAAGCGAATGTTTGTCTGGAATTGAAAAATAATTTTTTCAAGGAGGTATCCATATGGATAAGAAGTACGATTTTACGAAGACAGAGAAAGAATTGGAACAGCTGTGGGCGAAGCAGCAGATTTACAAGTATCAGAACGGCAGGGAGCGAAAAATATTCTCGATTGATACGCCGCCGCCAACGGTAAGCGGAAGGCTGCATATCGGGCATGTATTTTCCTACACACAGGCAGAGATGATTGCGAGATTTAAGAGAATGCAGGGCTATGATGTATTTTATCCGTTTGGCTTTGATGATAATGGTCTGCCGACGGAGCGTCTGGTAGAAAAGGATGAGAAGATACGGGCGAATGCACTGCTAAGAAGTGAATTTCGTGCTAAGTGCATGAGTACAATCGAGAAATATGAGAGCGAATTTAAGGACTTGTGGAAACGGCTTGGCTTTAGCGTAGACTGGGATTTGCAATACCAGACGATATCGGATTTGTCACAGCGTATCTCACAGAAATCCTTTTTGGAGTTAGCCAAGTCGGGCAAGGCGTACATGAAGGAATCTCCGGTGCTTTGGTGTACAGAGTGTCAGACCTCCATTGCGCAGGCAGAACTGGAATCAAAGGAATGCGAAACGACCTTTAATTATCTGAACTTTGCTACACCGCTCGGCAAGCTGCTGATAGCGACGACGAGACCGGAGCTGTTAGCCGGTTGTGTATGTATCTTTGTTCATCCGGAGGATGCCAGATACAAGGACTATGTAGGGCAGATGGCGCAGGTTCCGTTGTATGATTTTGAAATTCCTATTCTGACGGATGAAGCAGTTTCGATGGAGAAGGGGACCGGAGCGGTAATGTGCGCCACCTTTGGCGATTCTGCGGATACCCTGTGGTATCAGGAGCATAAGCTGCCGTACAAAAAGGTAATTTTGCCGGATGGAACGATTGCAGAGGATATCGGTTTTATCGGCGGGATGCGAATCAAGAAAGCCAGAGAGCATATCATCGGACTTCTGAAGGAGAAGGGGCTGCTTGTAAAGCAGGAAACGATGACGCATATGGTTGCGATTCATGAGCGTTGCGGCAATGATGTAGAGTTTATTCCTTCGAAGCAATGGTATATTGATGTATTGACCGAAAAGGAACGTTTTCTTGCAGCAGCGGATGAAATCAACTGGCACCCGGAGCATATGAAGAACCGTTATAAGATATGGGTAGAAAATCTCAAATGGGATTGGTGTATTTCCAGACAACGGTATTTCGGAGTTCCGTTTCCGGTTTGGTATTGCAAGGATTGTAAGCAGCCGATGTTTGCAGATGAGGAGCAACTGCCGGTAAATCCGCTGGAAGCAAAGCCGCTTCACGCGTGTACCTGTGGCTGTAACGAATTCACTCCGGAGGAGGCAGTGTTTGATACCTGGGCGACTTCCTCGGTAACGCCGTTCATCAATGCCAGATATGGTGAGCCGGATGACAGGGCGAAGGAGCTGCTGCCGATGGGCATGCGTTGTCAGGCACATGAGATTATTCGAACCTGGGCATTTTATTCCATCGTAAAAAGCCTCTATCATACAGGGCAGATTCCGTGGAAGGATATCATGATTAGTGGTTTCGTATTAGCAAAGCCGGGCGAGAAGATTAGCAAATCGAAGAATAACGGTTCGAATTCACCGATGGCATTGATAGAAACGCATTCTGCCGATGCGATTCGTTATTGGGCAGCAAATAGCAAGCTCGGAACCGATACCTTCTTTATCGAGGAGGAATTAAAGATTTCCAAACGGTTTATCAATAAGTTGTATAATGCTGCGAAATTTGCTATTATGCAGTTAGAGGATTTTGTGTTGCCGGAGCAGTACGACGAAGCGGAGCTGCTGCCAATTGACCGGTGGATTTTAGAGAGAGTAAATGAGACCACGAAAAAGGCTATAAGTTTGCTGGAGGATTATGAAATCGGTCAGGCGAGACATGAGATTGATAATTTGTTCTGGAAAGACTTCTGTGATTATTATATCGAGATTGCGAAGGAACGCCTTTACCAGCCGGAAAAGCATGGTGCAAAGGAGCGTTACTCCGGGCAGATTGCGGTATATTACAGCTTACTTGGTATCTTAAAGCTGTATGCTATTTATACGCCTTATGTAACGGAGTATATCTATCAGGACTTTTATACAAGGTTTGAAAAGGAAGCCTCTTTGCATCAGACCATCTGGGAAACGAAGCCGGAGAATACGATTTATATCGAATTTGGTGAGCATTTAAAGGACATCATTGCAGAGGTACGCAAAAATAAAACAGAAAAGCAAATGTCAATGAAGGATACCATTCCGGAGCTGATTATCACCTGTCCGAAGCGGTTCCGCGATTTTTACCGGAAGTCGGAGAAGGATATCAAGGCTTGTACCGGCGCGGAAAAGGTGATTATAAGAAATTAGAAGAAAGAGGAACAAATAACAGGAGGCAGATATGATTCTAAGTGTAAGCCGCAGAACCGATATTCCGAGCTACTATTCGGAATGGTTTTTGAATCGAATCAAAGAGGGCTTTTTATATGTGCGGAATCCGATGAATCCGCATCAGATTAGTAAAGTTAGTCTGTCTCCTGATGTAGTGGACTGCATCGTGTTCTGGACGAAAAACCCGGAGCCGATGCTAGACCGCTTAGAGGAATTGGCGGCGTATGATTATTATTTTCAGTTTACGCTGACCGGCTACGGTAGGGATATCGAGTGCAATGTGCCGCATAAGCGGGAACGGATGATACCGGTGTTTCAGAGACTATCGAAGGAAATCGGTACGGCGCGTGTGGTCTGGCGGTATGACCCGATTCTGTTCAATCGGAAATACACGCCGGAATATCATGTAAAAGCATTTGCGCAGATTGCCGGTGAATTACGTGGATATACGGAAAGCTGCGTCATCAGCTTTGTGGATACTTACCGAAAAAATGTGAAGCAGATGCAGGAGCTGGGTGTGTACGAATTGCCACCGGAGGAGCTGCGTGCATTTGCCAAGGAATTGAGTCGCATTGCTACAGCAAATGGAATGATGATAGCCACCTGCGCGGAACAAGCAGACCTCACAGATTGCGGAATCCGGCACAGCAGCTGTATTGACAAGGAGCGAATTGAGCGAATCATCGGCTGTGAGCTAAAGATAGCAAAGGATAAGAACCAGCGGACGGAGTGTGGCTGTGTGGAGAGTATCGAGGTCGGCACCTACAATACCTGCCGGAACGGATGCAGGTATTGCTACGCAAATCATAGTGAGGAGAGCATAAATAAGAGCTGCGCTTTGTATGATTCGCGTTCGCCTCTGCTGTGCGGTGCGGTAACAGAGGCAGACCGGATTACGGAGCGAAAATGTGAGTCGCAAAAGGAGAGTCAGCTGCGGTTTTGGAATTGAGATTAAGCGTTTGATGGTGGAGTATTATAACAGTAAGAAAGTTGAAAATGGAGGGGACTTATGATTCGTGAAATAAAAGAAAATGACTTGCAGGGGCTGCTGACCCTGTATATGCAGCTACATGATAATCCGATGCCGGAGAATACGCTAAAGCTGCAGGAATTGTGGAAAAGTATTTTAGAGGATAGGAATCATCATATTATTGTAGCGGAAGAGGACGGGAAAATCGTTTCCTCCTGTGTTTGTGTAATTATTCCGAATTTGACGCATGGACAGCAACCATATGCATTTGTGGAAAATGTGATTACGGATGAAGCGTATCGTGGAAAAGGTCTGGCAACGGCATGTCTGAATTATGCGAAGGAGCTTGCGAAGAAGGAGAATTGCTACAAGCTGATGCTGTTGACCGGTTCGAAAAAAGAGAGCACGCTGCAGTTTTATGAAAATGCCGGATATAACCGGAAGGACAAGACGGCGTTTATACAGTGGATAGAATGAGCAAAAATGTTTTATAAATGTATGAGAAAATATTAGAGAAAGGCAAGAATTTCATGGGATACAGACAGGCAACGGTATCAGATATATTAGCAATTTATAATCTGGTGCAGGAAACAGTAAAAACGATTTATCCGAACTATTATTTGCAGGAAATCGTAGATTTTTTTGTGATTACCATAGTGTGGCAGCGATTACAGAGGATGTGCAAAAAGGACAGGTAGGTGTGCTGGTACAGGAGGATAAAATCATCGGTACAGGCAGCTTTGTAGAAAATAATATTACCAGAGTATATGTAGCACCGGAGCATCAGGGAAAGGGCTATGGGACAAGGCTGGTAAAGGAATTAGAAAAGGTAATCGGAAAACGATATGCCACGGTTTGCTTGGAGGCATCCCTGCCGGCAGCGCATTTGTACGAAACCTTGGGATATCGGACGGTAAGGCATGAGAGGTGTACGGTAGAGCATGATATTCCGTTTGTGTGGGAGGTCATGGAGAAGCGCTTGAGCGGAACGAAGGCTTGTGGTGCAACCCAGGATTGCAAGGAATCGGTACATCCGGAAGCAGGCTATCAATATAAAAAAGCAGGTCTTGAAGATATCGACGAGCTGGTACCTACCCGCATTACGGTTTTGCGTGCGGCGAATAGATTATCCGCAGAGGTGGATATGTCGCAGGTAGAGCAGGAATCGCGCGCATATTATGAGAAAGCACTGGCAGATGGCACTCATACAGCTTATCTGGTGTATGATGGAGAGAGATTTATCGGAGCCGGAGGCGTGAGCATTTATCAGGTCATGCCGACCTATCACAATCCGAGTGGGAAAAAGGCGTATATCATGAACATGTACACGGCACCGGAGTATCGCAGGAAGGGCATTGCGATGAAAACGCTGGATTTGCTGGTAAAGGAAGCGCAGGAACGAGGCATTTCACAAATTTCGTTAGAGGCGACCGAGGCAGGCAGACCGCTGTATGAAAAGTACGGATTTGTGAAAATGGAAGATGAGATGGAATTGAGGTAATGTTTTGAAAAGTTTTTATGCAGTACATATGTATGAATCAATCTATTTTGAAAGATACTGTTCATAAAAAGAGTTTATTTTGCAAACTCTAGGAAAATCAAGTGTATAGAAGCAGAAATTGCTTAGAATGGAGGAAATTAATGGATCTTATGGCAATGAACAAATTAACCTACGGCTTGTTTGTACTGACAGCGAGAATGAACGGAAAGGACAATGGCTGCATTATTAATACAGTGCAGCAGGTGACAGTGGAGCCAAACCGCATTACTGTGGCGGTCAATAAAGCAAATTATACGCATGATATGATTTGTGAGGCGAAGAAGTTTAATGTTTCGATTTTGAGTGAAAAAGCGGATTTTGAAATTTTTAAACGATTTGGATTTCAGTCCGGCAGAAATACAGATAAATTTGCAAACTGGACGGGATATGAGACGGCGCCGAATGGCATCAGCTATATTACGCAGGGAACGAATGCGTACCTGTCGGCGAATGTCGTAGAACAGAAGGATTTGGGCAGCCATACGCTGTTTATTGCGGAGGTCATTGATTTGCAGGTACTGGATGCGGCACCGTCGGTGACTTATAGCTATTATCACAGTCACATTAAGCCGAAGCCACAGGAAAAGCAAGCCTTGGCGGAAGAAGCAAAGGGGCAGAGTGTGTGGCGCTGTGAGATTTGCGGATATGAGTATGTGGGCGAGGAATTACCGGCAGATTATATTTGTCCGGTGTGTAAGCATCCGGCATCGGATTTTGTAAGAGTTGAGAAGTGAACAGCGTAAAAATGTAGGCAAGCTTATCAAAAATAAATAAGAGCTTGTAATCTAAAAATGGGTGAATTGGTATGAAAAAGGAAGGTTATTATTCTTCGGGGGAGTTTGCGAAGCTTGGACAGATTACGAAGAAGACGATTCGTTATTATGATGAACACAATATCTTAAAGCCGTCGTATGTCAATGAATCGGGAGCAAGGTTTTATACAGAGCAGGATTTTGCAAAGCTGCAGCAGATTTTGATGCTAAAGTATCTGGGATTTTCGCTGGACGATATCAGGGAGATGACGATTCGTGCGACCGAGCCGCATGCGTTGGAGAATTCATTAAAGCTGCAGCTACAGCTGGTGCGTGACCGGATGGAGCAGCTGGAGCTGGTGGAGAAAGCGATTTGTGATACGGCAGAGGAGCTTGCCGAACATCGGACGGTAAATTGGAGCAAAATGTTAACACTAACGAAGCTGACCGGTATGGAAAAGAGCATGAAAACGCAGTATCAGAATGCTTCGAATATTGCAGCGCGCATTTCGCTGCATCGGGATTATGCGGTAAATCCGCAGGGTTGGTTTCCGTGGATTTATGAATGCTGCGGGATAAAGCCGGGGATGCGTGTGCTGGAGCTCGGCTGTGGAGACGGCTCGTTTTGGCAGCAGAATATTGAAAAGCTACCGAAAAGGCTTCAGATTATATTGACGGACAATTCGGACGGAATGGTGCGTGAGGCGCGCAGGGCATTGGGCAGTGTGGATACGAGATTTTGGTTTCAGGTAGCAGATGGGCAGCAGCTACCGTATGAAGATGCCAGCTTTGATTTGGTTGTTGCAAATCATGTGCTGTTTTATTATGAGGATTTAAAGAAAGCAGTCGAGGAAGCGGCGCGTGTATTGAAGCCTGAAGGGGTACTGGTATGTAGCACCTACGGGGAAAAGCATATGCAGGAAATCAGCCGGATGGTTTCGGAATTTGACGAAAGAATCCGGCTGGAAAAGGAAAAGCTATATGAGCGCTTCGGTAAACAGAATGGTGCAGAGATTCTTCGGAAGCAGTTTGCAGAGGTATCGTGGTTTGAGTACGAGGATTACCTGATGGTAACGGAGCCGGAGGCATTGATTTCTTATGTGCTTTCCTGCCACGGCAATCAGAATCAGTATATTCTGAATCGCTATAACGAGTTTCAGACCTTTGTAAAAAAGAAGACCGCAAGGGGCTTTCGGATTACGAAGGAAGCGGGAGTTTTCGTGGCAAGGAAAAAGGCAGAAAGAGGAAGTGGCAGATAAAGAGAAGCGGATGGCTCGTGGAAGTCATCCGCTTCTCGACTATATAAGGAATGTACCAGACTCCAAACTATTTTAAGAAAGAATGATATTCAGCCATTCCTCATGTGTCAGATACCACTGAATCGTTTTGCGGATTCCGTCTGCAAAGCTTGTTTGCGGAAGCCAGCCAAGCTCCGTGTGAATCTTGGTCGGATCAATGGCATAGCGCAGGTCATGTCCTTTGCGGTCCGCTACATAAGTAATGAGTTCTTCGGATTTGCCAAGCTCGGTACAGATCAGCCGGACAATATCGATGTTTTTCATTTCGTTGTGACCGCCGATGTTGTAGATTTCGCCGCTGCGTCCCTTGTGCAAAATCAAATCAATTGCTTTGCAATGGTCGATAACATAGAGCCAGTCGCGTACATTTTCGCCGTTTCCGTAAACCGGAAGCGGCTGTTCTTTTAGTGCATTTACAATCATGCGCGGAATCAGCTTTTCCGGAAATTGATGCGGACCGTAGTTGTTGGAGCAACGACTGATGGTAACCGGCAATCCGTAGGTGCGGTGGTATGCCAGTACCAGCAGGTCAGCGCTTGCTTTGGAGGCGCTGTACGGACTGCTGGCATGAATCGGTGTCTGCTCGGTAAAAAATAAATCCGGGCGGGTAAGCGGCAGGTCGCCGTATACTTCATCCGTGGATATCTGATGGTATCTGTGGATTCCATAGTTGCGGCATGCATCCATCAGAACAGCGGTTCCGAGGAGGTTCGTCTGCAAAAATAGCTCCGGGGTTTCGATGGAACGGTCGACATGACTCTCTGCTGCAAAATTGACGACGATATCCGGGTGTTCCTCCTCAAACAGCTGGTATACCGCGTCGCGGTCACAAATATCGCCATTTACAAAGCGAAAATGAGGATGCTCCGTTATAGGTAATAAATTTGCTAAATTTCCGGCATAGGTCAGCTTGTCCAAACAAATAATCCGGTCGTTTGGATAGTTTTCCAGCATATAAGTGATAAAGTTACTTCCGATGAATCCGGCACCGCCGGTAATAAGAAGAGTTCTTGTGTTCTGTGTTTGAATGTTCATTTTTACCTCCATCATTTTTGAATTCATTTTCGTTGTTTTGATTCGCTTGCAAGGAATGAATTGTGGTGTTGTGCAAAATGACACCGCAATATTTTGTAATTACAAGTGCAGTATAAAGGGTGCCCTAAGGGCATATGCAAGCGTTTTTTGAAAGATTTGAAAAAGTTATAGTAGAAATGCGGGAAACGCCAATACCAATTGAGAAAACGATTCGGGCGTAGTATAATATTGTCGAAAAGCAAAGGATACGGAGGACTCGTATGAATACAAAGGTTTATCGGATAAATACACTTAAAGAATACAAATTTGTCGTGGTGCTGTCAGAGTATCAGGGAAAAATTCTGCTCAGCCGCCACAAAGACCGTACCACCTGGGAAACACAGGGCGGACATATTGAACCGGGAGAAACACCGCTTGCGGCGGCGAAGCGCGAGCTGTATGAGGAATCCGGTGCAATTGATTTTACGATAGAGCCGCTGTGTGATTATTGGGCAGGAAATGAGGAAACGAGAGATGGTGCCAATGGCATGGTCTTTGCAGCAAGGATTTTATCGCTTGGCGCAATACCGGATAGTGAGATGGCGGAGGTAAAGCAGTTTGAAGAATTGCCGGACAATCTGACCTATGCGGCGATTACACCAAAGCTTTTTGCGACCTGGCAGTTCTTGCAGAAGTTTTTGGAAAAAACGTCACGGTCGCAAAAAACACTTCTTTACGGAACCGGCAATCCGGCAAAGCTTGCTTCGATGCAGCGCAGGTTGGCGGGTTTGGCAATTGAGGTTGTCGGCTTGAAGGAGGTTCCGTTTGAACTGCCTGAGGCAGAAGAGAACGGTGTGACACCGCTTGAGAATGCCGGAATCAAAGCAAGGGCATACTATCAGGCATTCGGAATACCGGTATTTTCCTGTGATTCCGGCCTGTATTTTGACAATGTACCAGAGGAGGTACAGCCGGGAGTACATGTGCGTACAGTGAACGGAAAGTATCTTACGGATGAAGAGATGCTGGCGCATTATGCGGGATTGGCAGAGCAATATGGGAATTTGACGGCAAGATACCGCAATGCGATTTCGCTGGTTTTGGATGAGGAGCACTGTTACGAAGCAATGGAAGAGAATATGGCAAGTGAGCCGTTTGTGATTACCTCAAAGCCGCATCCGATGCGGAAGAAGGGCTTTCCGTTAGACAGTCTGTCAATCGATATTAAGACCGGAAAATATTATTATGACTTGGAGGCAAGCGCGCTGGATCAGGTAGCAGTCGAGGATGGATTTTTGGAGTTTTTTCAGAAAGCTTTCAAAGAAGCATAGCTGGGTTTCAGGAATGGAGGGAGTAAGGTGGCGTTTTGAATTATCACCATATGACATGGAGATTGGCATTGACGAGAAGCAGGATAATTTTAATATTCTGATGGAGGATTTAAGGGCAATAGGTGAAGCAAAGCTGGCAGACGAGCTGACGGTATCGTATGATAAGGTTCGTGCGGAGCTGCTGCAGTTTTACAAGGCCTTGCCGCGCTGTGTATTTCAGGGGGACGAGAACTTTTCGAATCTTTGCGTGGATGAGGAGAATCACATTATCGGATTGTTTGATTTTAATATGTCCGGCAGCGAAGTGATTGCAAATTATTTGGCGAATATTGCATTTCAGGGGAACTTTTATTACACGGATGAAATAGTGGCGAAGCATAGTGCAGATGAAATATTTCATATGGTCATGGATTCGTATAAAAAGAGCACAGAGCTTATAAAGGAGTATTATGCTTTTACGGCAGAGGAATGGAGAGCTTATAAGCTGTATTCGAAAATCGTAATGATTTCGGGCTATGTGAATCAGGCGGCATTTTCTTATTTTCTAAAAAAAGAAAATGAGAAGGCGAAGATAATCAGGTTAATTCAAATACTTTCAGCGATTGAGTTTTGAGTCATAAGTAACTAATATTCTGTAGAGGAAATGACGATATAACAGAAAACAAAGAGAGCAGAATATAAAGGGGGACAAAAGCATGGGCAGAATATCAGAAACGAATTATGTGGTTCGCACTGCGGCAGAGCAGAATGGGGCATATAGTAAAAATGCTGCACAGGCAGAGAAAACAAAAGGAGAAAACAGCAGCGAACAGCGAAAGACGGTGTTTGCCGGCGTGGTTATGCCTGGAACACAGACGATTATGGATAAGCTGCAACAGGCAAGGGAGAAGGCGTGGAAGGTAGTTGCGAATGCATGGGGGGCAGAGCAGCAGACAGAGGAAACGATTGCAGAAATCGAGAGCCACAAACAAGAAATGCTGGCGCAGCTTGGCGAGGCGCAGGATTATTTGAAGAGAAACGAGGCATCCCAAGAAGCTTTACGAGTAGAATATGGTGTTGAGGTGGATTCACAGGAATACAAGGATTTGCAGCTGTTGAAAAAGGAACAGGATTTTAAAAATAAGGTTTCGTTTGATATGCCGACACCGGAGGAGCAGGAGCGTCTGGCAGAAATTAAGAAGAAGCCGCTGACGGAATATCAGACAAGAGTTCTGGAGTTGAATGAGCATGCAGCAAAATTCAAAAAGGATATTCAGACAGCAAGGGACTGGATGAAAGCAGATGCGATGAATGTACAAAGCATCCAGCTGGAACGGTTGAAGTCACACGCAATGGTAGATGCCACAAATCAGGCAGATGCTATTATGGAGGCAGCCGAACAAGAGGTTGTGAGCGATTTGCTGACAGAGGGTAAGGAGCAAATCGACGAGAAGATGGAGAAAACGAAGGAAGAGGCAAAGGAAAATGCCGAGAAGCAGGAGAAGAAGGAAGAAATTCGTGCGGAAATTGAGTTGGAGCGGGCAGTAAAGGAAGCAGTAATCGCGGGAACGATTCAGGCAGTGAAGGAAGCTAAAGCCGAGATGCGCAGAAAAGAAGCACTGGATATGAGTATGCCGGAATTGCTTGATATGACAGGTACGACACCAGTGTCGGAGCAGGTATCGCAGAGTCTGGCAGAACTGAAAGCAAGTATGAAGGTGCTTGAGGCAGATTTGAAGGGTATCAAGGTAGATGAAGAAATTTAATATGAAAAATGAAAAAATTCCGGAACCATTTCTTGCGAAGCTCGTCTAATAAGTAGAGGCATGAAAAAGATAAGTCCGAAAGAAATGGAGGAGAAGATGATGAAAAAGAGAGTAAAACGCTTGCTGGCTGGAGGACTGGCACTTTGCATGACGGCAGGCTTAGTTGCGTGCGGAAAAGATTCCAATAAAGAAAAAGGTGGGGATGCTTCATTGGGAGTCAAAAATCTGATGGAGGGCGTTACGGCACAGGCGGCGACGCCGGATAATAAAATAGCGGAGGAGAGTCTGGCGGCGATTACAGATTTTTCGGTTCGCCTGTTGCAGAATTGCGTCACGGAGGATGCGAAAGAGAATACGATATTGTCACCACTTTCGGTACTGTATGCACTGGCAATGACGGAAAATGGAGCAGAGGGCGATACGCTGCAGCAGATGGAGGAAGTATTCGGGCTGTCGCGCGATGAGATGAATCAGGCATTGCAAAACTATAAAAAGCTGCTGCCAAGCGGAGAAAAGTATCAGGTAACTATGGCGAATTCCATCTGGTTTACGGAAGAGGAAAGTCGGAAATTTGTTGCCAATAAGGAATTTTTGCAGAAGAATGCGGATTGTTATGATGCAGAAATTTATCAGGCGCTGTTTGATAATGCGACGAAGGATGCCATCAATCTTTGGGTAGAGGATGCTACCGATGGTCAGATTGAGAATATTCTTGCGAAGATTGACCCGAATGCGATTATGTATCTCGTCAATGCGATTTCCTTTGATGCGGAATGGCAGGAGATTTATCAGGAGTATCAGGTCAGGGAGAGAGAATTTACCGGTGCGTCCGGCAAGAAGCAGACAATCGATTTTATGCATTCCAAGGAATTTGCTTATTTGGAGGATGAAAATGCAGTCGGTATGATGAAGTATTATTCCGGCAGACGATATGCCTTTGTTGCGTTGCTTCCGAATGAAGCTATGACGGTAGAGGAATATGTAAATTCACTGGATGGAGCAGCGCTGCGTAAGCTGCTGGACGATAAGCAGAACGTAGAGGTAAATGTGCTGTTGCCGAAGTTTACTTGCGAAGCGGACTATTCGATGCGTGACATTCTGATTCGGATGGGTATGAAGGATGCCTTTGATGATATACTGGCGAATTTTGACGGAATGGGTACGGTACCGGACGGATACAATATCATGATTAATGAGGTAATTCATAAGGCAAAAATCGAAGTAAATGAGAAGGGAACCAAGGCAGGAGCTGCAACGGTGGTTGAGATGGCTACGGGAGCTGCCATGCCGATGGAGAAACCAAAGGAGGTCATCTTAGACCGGCCGTTTGTGTATATGCTTTTGGATACGGCGAGAAATGTGCCGATTTTTGTAGGAACCGTAATGGAGCTGCAGTAAAGAGAAGAAGGGATTGAGGGTATGAGAAAAAGAGGAAAACGTATATTAGCAGGAGGATTGGCGCTTTGTATGACCGCCGGTTTGTCCGGATGCGGTAAGGCAGAGGAAGAGCTGTCGAAGGAAATTAAGAATCTGATGGAGGGTGTTACGGCACAGGCGGCGACTCCGAAGGGAGAGCTGACGGACAAGGAGCTTGCGGCGATTACCGATTTCTCGGTACGACTGCTTCAGGATTGCGTTACGGAGGATGCGGGGGAGAATACGATAGTGTCACCGCTGTCGGTAATTTATGCACTGGCAATGACGGCAAATGGTGCAGAGGGCGAGACCTTGACACAGATGGAAGCGGTATTGGGAATGCCGGTGGAGGAATTGAACGAATGTTTGCAGGGCTGTATGGAGCATTATGAGAATGCAAAGTATAAGCTGCAGCTGGCAAATTCCATTTGGTTTACCGAAGAGGAGAGTCGGAAGTTTGTGGCAAATCAGAGCTTTTTGCAGAAAAACGCAGATTATTACGATGCAGAGATTTATCAGACGGTATTTGATGATGCCGCAAAGAAGGCCATCAATGAGTGGGTGAGTGAAAATACCGACGGAATGGTAAAAGAGATTTTGGATGAGATTGACCCATATGCGATTATGTATCTGGTCAATGCGGTTGCATTTGATGCGGAATGGCAGGAGATTTATAAAGAATCGCAGGTATGGGAGCAGAACTTTACCAATGCCTCCGGAGAGGAAAATCGTGTGGAGTTTTTGCATTCGGAGGAAGGCGTTTATCTGGAGGATGAGAATGCGAGCGGTATGCTAAAGTATTATTCCGGCAGAAAGTACGCATTTATGGCAATGCTTCCGAAGGAGGGAATGACGGTAGAGGAGTATATACAAACACTGGATGGTGCGGCTTGGCAGAAGCTGCTCGCAGAGCAAAGCCTTGTGGATGTAGATGTGGCACTGCCGAAGTTTACCTGTGAGGCGGACTATAACATGAATGAGATTCTGAGTGCGATGGGTATGCCGATTGCGTTTGATAAGATGCTTGCGGACTTTAGCGGAATGGGAGAGGTACCGCCGGAGTATAATATTTCAATTAACCGGGTACTTCATAAGGCAAAGATTGAGGTAGACGAAAAGGGAACCAAGGCAGGAGCTGCGACAGTCGTGGAAATGACCAATGAAGCTACAGCTTTTATGCCACAGGAAAGAAAGGAAGTCATTCTGGACCGACCGTTTGTATATATGCTGGTGGATTGTGAAAGCTGCCTGCCGATTTTCATGGGAACGGTAACGAATTTAAAATAATAAGAAGAATGGGCTGTTGCAAAAGGGTATGTTTTTGAGCGCTGTATGCGGACATATACCAGCTTGCAACAGCTCTTTTTGAAATGGAGAATGCGGCAAACGATTGCGAAGCAGGCAGAAATATGGTAAGATATCAACAAGGTTTTGGGACGAGGTAGTCCGTAGATGAGAGAAGAGAAAATAGGGTACCGAAATACGGTATAGAAACGAGGAAAGATATGAAGAAGGTAGTTTGTCTGGGAGATAGCATTACGGAAGGCTTTGGATTGGCAGCAGAGGAGGCGTATCCGTATCTGCTTCAGAAGCATTTGGGCGAAGAATATGAGGTAATCAATGCCGGTGTGACGGCACATTGCGTGATAAATGAGTTGAATGCAGATGGTGGAGTGATGGGGCTGCCGTATGTGCGGACAGAGCGTTATGCGCAGGGAATTGCAGCAGCAGGAGATATTTATGTAGTTATGCTCGGTACAAACGATGCGCAGGACGGTTTGTGGGATGACGGCAACGGCAAGGACCCGAACAGTGATATGATTTCGATGATACATCGGTTTAATTTTCACTATCAGTCGATTTTGGATGATATCAGGAGAGTAGCGCCGAACGCTGAGATTTATATGGTGTATCCGGTGCCGGTGCTGAATTGCATCTGGCCGAAGCATCAGCAGAAATATCTGGATATTGTATTGGAGCATTTAAAAGAGCTTGCGGCTGCCAATCCGACGGTGCATACGATTGATATGTATGGTACGTTCCGGGCGAAGGGACAGGAATGGTTAGAGCAGAATTATCAGGAGGACAGGCTGCATCCGGGAGCAGAGGGAGCCGCGTTGATTGCAAAGACCGTGCTTGAGGCAATTTGTTAAGTAGCAGAGTCAGAACGAATGAGGTGATAACTTGTTTCAGGTAAGGTATGTGGTATTGAAAGATGTTTTTGAAGAGGGCTTTGTAAGGAATTATCAGGGCGGAATATCTGTTTGGCTTCTTGTGGTGTTTAAAACAAAAACCAGAGTCTATATCGGAGAGCAGGTGGAGGAATGCCCGCCGGAAACCTTTGTGTTGTATCCGCCGAGATACCCGATTCATTACGAAGGCATGGAAGGAGAGCATCGGGAAGCATGGATTCAGTTTGCATCCAACGATTCTTATCTGGTGGAGCCGTTTGTGCCGTTTGGACGTCCGACGCCGCTTATCAATCCGTATGATTTTGAGGCGATTATGCGCGTACTGGCATATGAGAATATTGCAGGGTATTGCTCACGAGAAAGCTCGATGGAGGCATTGATGCGGCTGATTGTGAATAAGATTCATGACTCGTATTTGGAGCAGAATGAGGTATGTACGGATTCCAGACTGACCCGATTGCGCTCGGAGATTTATCAGCATCCGAATTGGGATTGGAATATTCGTATGATGTCGGAGCGGGTGTTTATCAGTGAGAGCAGATTACATACGATTTATAAGGCTGCCTTTCATATTACCTGTATGAATGATGTGATTATGAGTCGGATTCAGTATGCACAGAATTTGCTGGAATGTACGGAGAAATCCATATCGGAAATTGCAGTGGATTGCGGGTACCACGGGAATGAGCATTTTTGCCGGCAGTTCAAGGAAAAGACAGGCTTGACACCGGGGCAGTATCGGGAGAAGAATTCGCTGTTCAAGAGGGCGAATGAGGAGTAAAGAAATGGAAATGGAGCAAAGTATGACGGAAACGATAAAATTATATGACAGGGATGCGTATGCCACGGAGTTTGATGCAGTGGTGCTTTCCTGTGAAGCAATGGATGACGGTGCAGTGTACCGGATTGTTTTAGACCAGACCTTGTTTTTTCCGGAGGAGGGAGGTCAGACTCCGGATAGAGGTGAGTTAGCCGGTGAGCCGGTACTGGATGTACAGATAAAGCAGGGAATTGTGTATCATAAGCTGGCTAAGCCGCTTGTACCGGGAACTGCGGTGCATGGAAAAATTGACTGGACACACCGGTTTTATAATATGCAGCAGCATTCGGGGGAGCATATCTTTTCGGGACTGGTGCATCGCGCATACGGTTATGATAATGTAGGCTTTCATTTGAGCAATCAGATTGTGACGATGGATTTTAACGGAGTGTTGTCGGAAGCGCAGGCAGAGGAGCTGGAGCGAAAGGTCAATGAGATTATTGTAAAAAATCTGCCGATACAGACGGGGTATCCGACGGCAGAGGAGTTGGCAGTACTGGAATACCGCAGTAAGATTGAATTAGACGGACCGGTGCGTATTGTTACCATTCCGGAGGTGGATGCCTGTGCCTGCTGTGCGCCGCATGTAGCGCGTACCGGAGAAATCGGGATGTTCAAGATTATGAATATGCAGAGCTACAAGGGTGGTGTGCGCATCAGCTTCTTGTGCGGTTTTCGCGCGTTGGCAGATTATAGACAGCGGATACAGGTAATCTCGGAATTGTCCGCGGGACTTTCCGCAGGACAGGAGATGTTAGTGATGGCGGTTGAGAAGCTGAAGAATGCGAACCAGGAGCTGAAATACAAGCTGACCGGAGAAAAGCAGCGGTATTTGACGGAAAAGATTGCGGCGATTCCGAAAGAACAGGAGCATGTGCTGTTATTTGAAGAGGATTTGGAACCATTGGTGGTACGCAATGCGGTAAATCAGCTGACGGCAGAGCATACCGGGATTTGTGCGGTGTTTACGGCAGCAGGCGAGAATGGGTATCAGTTTATTTTAGCCAGTGCAGCGCAGGATGTGCGGGAGATTATGAAAGAAATGAAGGAGAAGCTCGGTGCCAGAGGCGGCGGAAGTGCGGCGATGGTGCAGGGCTCGGTACAGGCGACGCAGGCGCAGCTGTTGGATTTGCTACGAAAAGCAGAATAATAAAGAATACGAAAAAGAGTTCTGCAAGCGGAACTCTCGCGCTGAGCGCGGTCGCGATAACGACATAGTTCCTTTCCACGCGAGTGTACATCCTCCCCGGAGGGTTTTCATTCTCACAAAAATAGTCGTTTCACGACTGTTTTCGTGAGAATGAAAAAAGCAACGAGGGCGGGAAAGCGCACGTTGCTTTTTTTGTTCGAGACTTCGTTAAGTCTGCGAACTGAGAGGGTTAGTTTCTCTTGTCCGAGATAGCCAGGATGTAATCGGATGTAACCTGATAGTATTTGCAAAGAGAAATGAGATGTCTAATCGGCATTTCATTTGCTCCACGCTCATATCTGGCATACATAGTCTGGGAGATGCCAAGAACATTTCTTGCTACAAACTCCTGCGTTAAATCGTTTTCCTGACGTAAATCGCGGATTCTCTTTTTGTAGTCCATTTGCTCACCTTTTACCTATAAGAATTTTTATTGCAACTACACCGCTTATTCTATCATATTTTTTTGTAGAAGAAAAGAGAAAAAGTGTGAAAACTTTCTTTTTTTGAAAAAAAGGAGAGGTTTTGTTTTGAAAGCTAAAGAAGAATTGGGTTTTGTCCGATATAAGTATAAAGTGTCGATAATAATAGAAGCTTTGGATAGATGGTTTTACAAGGAGGAATTGCAGATGAAAAAGCAATGGAAAAGGGCAGGAGCGTTGTTGGCGGCAGGGGTATTGATGCTGACCGGCTGTGGGAATGCCAAAGAGAATAATGAGGGTGGCGATGTGACAAATGAGGCTTCTCCAAAGCCGACAGAAGCAGCAGTAACGCCGGGCGAAGGAAAGCAGCCGACGGAAGCGCCGACAGACACACCAACAGAGGCACCGACAGACACACCGACAGAGGCACCAACGGATGAGCCGGAGCCGACACAGGCAGAAGAAAACGGCGGAGAAGAGGACGAGGAGCTGTCGGATGAGGAGAGAGCCCGGACAGAGGTCGTATACGACGAGGCAACGGAATGGTATATGTATCAGGGTGTCTATTATGAGCTTACCGAGGAGGGAGAGCTAGCAGTTCCGGATTATTACGATATTGAGATGACGGAGTTGAACATACCGGATACACTGACCTATGATGGCAAGGAATATAAGGTAACGAAAATCAACGAGGACGTATTTGCATATTATTATGGCTTGGAGAAGGTTACCATTGGTGCAAATGTAAGAGAAATCGAGGCAACGGCGTTTGATGGCTGCTGTGATATGGTAGAGCTTACGCTGCCGGAGGGACTGGAGATTATCGGAGATAAGGCGTTTTCATATTGCGAGATACTGGAGGAGGTTACGATTCCGAGTACGGTAAAGGAGATTGGCAGTGAAGCGTTTACCTGCTGCTATTTGTTAAAGGACATTGAATTGCCGGAAAGTCTAGCGGTAATGGGAGACAATGTATTTTTTGACTGTGTATCGCTGGAAAAGGCAGTATTGCCTGCTTCCTTGACGACCATTCCGTATGGTACTTTTACGAATTGTTCCATGTTGGCAGAGGTTACATTGCCGGAGGGATTGTTGGTTATTGGCGAGGAAGTATTTTGGGCATGCGAATCTCTGACGGAGCTTGTGTTACCGGAAAGCCTGACGTATATCGGGGATGGAGCATTTTATAATTCCGGTCTGCAGAAAATCGTATTCCCGGAGAGTGCAGTGACATTAGGCGGCGGTATTTTCGATTTTTGTGAGAGCTTAGAGGAAATTTTAGTACCATATGAGCAGGAGAGCTATTACCAAAACTATGTTGAGGAATATGGCTTGTGGGTAACAGTAAAGGAGCAGTAGGCTTTTGTGTAAGAAAGCAGTTTGGAGGGAAATATGAAAAAGAGAAGATTGGCAGGGTTTCTTGCAGTAGTATTGATGTTTGTGATGATTGCGGTACAGCTGCCGGCAGAGGTGTTTGCGGCTGATCCGACATTAAAAGCGACGAAAAAGACATTGTATGTGGGCGGTGATAATTACAAGCTGACCTTTAAGAATCTTGCGTCCGGTGCAACAGTTACTTACAAAAGTTCGAATACCAAGATAGCAAAGGTAACCAAGAAGGGTGTGGTAAAGCCGGTTGCAGCAGGAAGTGCAACGATTACTGCAACCATAAAGCAGGCGAAGAAAACGTATACGAGTAAGATTGCCATTACGGTCAAGACTCCGTTTATTAAGATTACCAATCCGATAACCAGTCTGGAGGCTGGCAAGACTTATAAGCTGGAGGCATCGACCGGTGGGTTAAAGCAGGTTGAGGTGATTTGGAAATCCTCGAATACGAAGGTGGCAAAGGTAAATTCGAAGACCAGAGTGCTGACTGCAGTGGCAGAGGGTACGGCGAAGATTAGTGTAAAGGATAATATCAGCGGCAAGTCCAATACCTTTACGTTAACCGTAATCAAGGCGGCACCGACGGCAACGCCGACACCGACGCCGGAGCCGGTAGAATACGGTGAAAATGATGATTTCGGTTATGAGATTTCCAAGAAGGGCATTACGATTACCGATGTATATGATTCTGAAGCAACCTCGCTCACGATTCCGAGTAAGATTGACGGAAAGAGCGTAATCGGTTTGGGAGATGGTGTATTTTCCGGTATGAGCGAATTAAAGAAGGTATCGCTTCCGTCGACCCTGACGACGATTGGTGAAGGTGCATTTTCCTATTGTGAATCGCTGACGTCGGTTACGATACCGGCATCGGTAACCGAGGTGGGTGCAAATACGTTTGAATACTGTGAATCGTTGAGCTCGATTACCATTCCGAAGAGCATCAAAAGAATCAGTGAAGGTATGTTTGTGGAGTGTACTTCCTTAAAGACGGTAAAGCTGAGCAGTGGAGTAGAGGTAATTGGTGAGGCGGCGTTTGAGGGCTGTGTAGCACTGAGTACGCTGACGCTTTCGGATACGCTGACAACGATTGAGCCGTATGCATTTGAATGCTGTGAAGCACTGAAAACAGTGAAATTCCCGGCAAGTATGCGTTCGATTGGAGAAGAAGCATTTTTGGATTGTATTGCATTAAAGACGGTTACCTTTGAGAAGGGCTTGAAGGAAATTCAGGATTATGCTTTTAACGGATGCTTAGCAATTGCTTCGATTACCTTACCGGATACACTTACATATCTTGGTGCCGGTGCATTCGAGTATTGTGAAGCCTTAAAGACGGTTACGATACCGGCATCGGTAACGGAAATCGGCGGTGGAGCGTTTGACGGCTGCAGTGAATCACTGAAGCTGAAGATTAAGAAAAATTCGGTAGGCTACGAATATGCGGTAGAGAATGAGATACCGTACAATACTTATTAATCATGAGGCTTTGCATGGAATGCTGCTTCGGAATGGAGATACGATATGATAACGATCAGTGTGTGTATGATTGTGAAAAATGAAGAAGCGGTGCTTGCACGAGCATTGGATTGTTTGCAGGGGATTGCGGATGAAATCGTGATTGTCGATACCGGTTCGACAGATCGGACAAAGGAGATTGCGGCGAGATATACCGACCGGATTTTTGATTTTGTCTGGGTGGATGATTTTGCAGCAGCGAGAAATTTCGCATTTTCCAAGGCGACGAAGGAATACATTTATTCTGCAGATGCGGACGAGGTGATTGAACCGGCGGAGCAGGAGAAATTTCGACGGCTGAAGCAGGTGTTAGACCCTCGGATTGAGATTGTGCAGATGTTTTATACCAACCAGCTGCAGTTTGGTACGACCTATAATTTTGATGAGGAGTTACGGCCGAAGCTTTACCGTAGACTTCGTGAATTTGTCTGGGAGGAGCCGGTACATGAGGCAGTCCGGCTGAATCCGGTGATTTATGACAGTGATATCCGTATCAAGCATATGCCGCTGTCCAATCATGCGGGAAGGGATTTTGCGGTATTCCGCAAGGAAATTGCCCGCAAGGGAACGCTTTCGGAAAAGCTTACCGGAATGTATGCCCGTGAGCTTTTTATGGCCGGAGCGGCAGAGGATTTTGCAGAAGCGGTTTCCTTTTTTCAGGCTAAGGCAGAGGAATGCAAGGATGAGAGTATGCTAAAGAAGTGCCAGTGTGTGCTGGTACGGGCAGCGGTGCAGACCGGAAATACCAATCTCCTGCTTCAGAATGCAATGAAGCAGGCGGTGATGGGACAGCCGTCTTCGGAGGTGTGCTTCGATTTGGGAGAGTATTTTTTGCAGGCAGGCGATATTTATGAGGCAATTCTCTGGTATTATAATGCATTGTATGAAACGGAGCCGGAGATCAGTCTGGCAGCAGGCGGAGCCGATCCGGCGAAGCGGCTGGCAGAATGTTATCGGAAGCTTGGAGATACGGTACAGCAGGAGCATTATGAGAAGGTAATGAAGGAAGTGAGTGCGCATGATTATCTCGGGAAGTGTGACGAGTGCAGTAAAGCAGTTCCAGATGATTCATCAATGGGAAAATAAAAAAGCAGAGAATGCATGGTGGAAGAAGGATGCCAAAAAACAGGCAGAGTTAACACCACAGGAGCGTCAGCTGCAGCAGTTTCAGGAGCAGGCCGCGGATATCCGGGAGGGCAATGAAAAGTCCGGCATTTATAACAAGCTGATGAGTGGTCAGGATTTGACGGCAGCCGAATTAGAATATTTGCGCAAGAATGATCCACAAAACTATAACAAGTACCGGATGGGAAAGCTGGAGCAGAAGGCATATGAAGAGCGACTCAAACGGTGCAAGATCAAGGATGAAGCAAGGCGTGTACATATCAATCGGCTGAACGGTCATCTCTCCGGGATGAAGTCGGTGGCAAACAACGCGAATATACCGGATGGAGCCAAGCTTGCAATGATACAGCAGATTCAGGGAGAAACGATAGCAACTAGTCGGATATTCCGAGCGTTTGTGGAGTCCGGAGAGTTCGGCAGTCTGCCGTCGGAGGCTGAGGTGCAGCAGGCAGAGCAGGCGAAAGCGGAGCAGGAGCGCACAGAGCTGATAAAGGCACCGGAAAACTTTGCACAAACGGAGCCAAAGCCGGATGTCATTGGTGCAGAGGGAATGCCGGAAGTGGACAAAACAGTGCAGAGACCGGAAAAATCGGTAGAAGCGGATAGTGAGCTTGTGCCGATAGAAGCAGAGGAGACGGTGTCGGTGGAATCCATCGAAGAACCGGATACGTTGACTCAATCGGAAAAACAGATTTTGGATGAAATGAAAAAAATCCGCAAAAAGGTTTTTCGTGCCAGTTCCTTATATTCACAGGTAGATTTTCAGGTTTAAGGGTATAATATAAACAAGAAATGTGGAAAGAAAGCAGCTCGCATTCTTTTCACATTTTTTTGTATGATTAGGAAAGTAGTCGCTTTGTGACTATTCGGGAAGGCAGTCGTTTGCGGAGCTTTCTTTGTTGCACCAAAGCCGTTTTTGGGATACAAAAACGTTATTTTTTGAATTATGAAAATTACATGAAATTAAGTGCCTGCGCTTGATTTATAAGGCTTTACACATTATAATAAGTATCAAATATGCTGCGTTTGAATACAAAATCGAGCAGCAGGAAAAAGAGAGGCTTCGGACACGGAGCCGGAGGATGAAAGGAATTCCGAATGGAGAATCAGAATAATAATCAAAACGAAAATAAGAATAATGATAAAAAGAAGGGACCGCGCTTTGGCTGGCTTTTTTGTCTGCTTGCGGCGCTGATGGTCATGTTTTCGATTTCATATATGACGAAGCAGTTAGAGGCCGGCTCGTTAAAGAAGATTACTTATGGCGAATTTGTAGATTTGCTGGAGCAGAAGCTGATATCACAGGTTGAGGTGCAGCCGGACAAAGAACGTATTTTGATTACGCCACTGGAAGAAAGCCGTGATTATAAAAATGGTATCGTATACTGGACCGGTTATTTCCCATACGATACCGAGCTGCAGGCACGTTGTGAGGCGGCGGGTATTGTATACGCAGCGACTTATACGGATAAGACGGTCACGATTTTTGACGTGATTATTTCTTATGTGCTTCCGTTTATATTGATTTATGTGGTAATGTTTTTTGTATTCCGTATGCTGACCAAGGGTGGCGGCATGATGGGAAGCGTCGGAAAGAGTAATGCGAAGGTATATGTCGAAAAGGAAACCGGTATTACCTTTAAGGATGTGGCAGGTCAGGAGGAAGCCAAGGAATCTGTGACAGAGCTGGTAGATTTTTTGCACAATCCGGGCAAATACACCCGCATCGGTGCCAAATTGCCGAAGGGTGCGCTGCTTGTCGGACCTCCGGGAACCGGTAAGACGCTGCTTGCAAAGGCGGTGGCAGGTGAGGCGAAGGTACCGTTTTTCTCATTGTCCGGTTCGGATTTTGTAGAGATGTTTGTCGGTGTCGGTGCGTCGCGTGTGCGTGATTTGTTTAAACAGGCGCAGAGTCAGGCACCTTGTATCGTGTTTATTGACGAGATTGATGCCATCGGAAAAAGTCGTGATTCTCATTATGGCGGTGGCAACGATGAACGTGAGCAGACGTTAAATCAGCTGCTTTCGGAGATGGACGGCTTTGATACGTCCAAGGGTATTGTGATTTTAGCGGCAACCAACCGTCCGGAGGTGCTTGATAAGGCATTGCTGCGTCCGGGACGTGTTGACCGCCGTATTATCGTAGATAAGCCGGATTTAAAGGGTCGCGTGGATATTTTGAAGGTGCATTCGAAAAATGTGCTGATGCATGACTCGGTAGATTTGGAAGCGATTGCATTGGCAACGTCCGGAGCGGTGGGCTCGGATTTGGCGAATATCATCAACGAGGCGGCGATTCTGGCGGTAAAGGAAGGCAGAACCGTAGTGACACAGGAGGATTTGTTTGAATCCGTTGAGGTCGTTATCGCAGGTAAGGAAAAGAAGGACCGTATCTTAAGTCCGGAGGAAAAGAAGATTGTAGCGTACCACGAGGTGGGTCATGCGTTAGTAACGGCATTGGAAAAGCATGCAGAGCCGGTACAGAAGATTACGATTGTACCGCGTACGATGGGTTCGCTTGGTTATGTAATGCATGTTCCGGAGGAAGAAAAGTACCTGATGAGCAAGGACGAGCTGCTTGCGCGTTTAACGACGCTTTATGGCGGTCGTGCGGCAGAGGAGATTGTATTTGATTCGATTACCACCGGTGCATCCAACGATATTGAAAAGGCAACCGACCTTGCCCGTGCGATGATTACCCAGTACGGTATGTCGGAGAAATTTGGTTTGATTGGACTCGAATCCATCGAGAATCGTTATCTGGATGGCAGAGCTGTATTGAAATGTGCGGACGAAACCGCAGCCGAAATCGACCATGAGGTAATGGCGCTGTTGAAGCAAAGCTACGACAAAGCAGTATCGTTGTTGAAGGAAAACCGCGATGTTCTCGACAAAATCGCAGACTTCCTTTACGAAAAAGAAACTATTACCGGAAAAGAATTCATGGAAATCTTTAACGAAGTAAAAGGCATCAAGCCGGAAGAAGAAAACGAAGAGAATGCCAAAGAAGCCGAGGAAGCTTCCGAACAAACAACCGAGCCGTAGCAAAGTTTTTTGAAAGGAGAACGCCATGTTTGACATCGAGGAAGAATTAAAAAAGCTGCCTGCCAAACCTGGCGTTTATCTTATGCATGACAAAAAAGACACGATTATCTATGTCGGTAAGGCCATCAGCCTGAAAAATCGTGTCCGCCAGTATTTTCAGAGCAGTAGAAATCTGACACCGAAGATTCAGCAGATGGTGGCACATATTGCGTGGTTTGAATACATTGTCGTAGATTCGGAAATGGAAGCGCTTGTGCTGGAGTGTAACCTTATCAAGGAGCATCGTCCGAAATACAATACGATGTTGAAGGATGACAAGAGCTATCCGTACATCAAGGTAACAATAAATGAAGCCTATCCGCGTGTGCTGTATGCGCATAAGGCGAAAAAAGACAAGGCGAAATATTTTGGACCGTACACGAGCGGTTACGCAGTAAAGGAAACCTTGGAGCTGCTGCGCAAGACCTATTGTTATCGCAACTGTAACAAACAGCTGCCGACGGATATCGGCAAAGACCGTCCGTGCCTGTATTACCATATCGGACAGTGCAAAGCGCCGTGTCAGGGCTACATCAGCGAGGAGGAGTATCAGAAGAACATCGCTGAGGTGCTGGAGTTTTTGAACGGCAATTATAAGATTATGACGAAGAGGCTGACCGAGTCGATGTTAGCCGCTTCGGAGGCATTGGAGTTTGAAAAGGCGGCAGAGTATCGGGATTTGCTGCATGCGGTCAAAAAGCTGTCCGAGCAGCAGAAGGCGAGTGATACCGCGGGCAGTAATCGTGATATTATTGCGTTTGCTACTGCCGGAGACGAGGCAGTGGTACAGGTATTCTTTATCCGTGAAGGTAAGATGCTCGGACGGGAGCATTTTTATCTGACCGGTGTAGAGAATGAAGAACGTGCAGACATTATGACAAATTTCATCAAGCAGTATTATGCGGGGACACCATATATTCCAAAGGAGCTGCTGCTTGGTGTGGCAATGAAGCCGGAGGATGAGGCGCTGATTGGCGATTGGCTGTCGGCGAAGCGCGGCAGTAAGGTAAAGCTGCTTGTGCCGCAAAAGGGTGACAAGGAGCGACTGGTTGAATTGGCGGAAAAAAATGCGTCCATGGTACTGCAGCAGGATTCCGAGAAAATCAAGCGGGAGGAAGCGAAAACCATCGGAGCGGTCAAGCAGATTGCGAAATGGTTGGATTTGCCGCAGATTACACGTATGGAGTCCTATGATATTTCGAATACCAGTGGTTTTGAGTCCGTTGGTTCAATGGTGGTATTTGAGAACGGTAAGGCGAAAAAGAGCGATTACCGCAAATTTAAGATAAAGACGGTCGTAGGGCCGGACGATTATGCCAGCATGAAAGAGGTGCTGACCAGACGATTCCTGCATGGAAAGCGCGAGGAAGAGGAAATGGCGGCAAGCGGCATTTCCGGTGAATATGGCAGCTTTACCCGTTATCCGGATTTGATATTGATGGACGGTGGCAGAGGTCAGGTAAATATTGCGCTGGAGGTTTTGGACGAACTCGGCATTACTGATGTGGCGGTGTGCGGCATGGTAAAGGATGACCACCATCGCACCAGAGGCTTGTATTTTAATAACGTAGAAATACCGATTGATACCGCAAGTGAGGCGTTCAAGCTGATTACACGAATTCAGGATGAAACGCACCGCTTTGCCATTGAGTATCATCGGTCGTTGCGCGGCAAGGCACAGGTGCGCTCGATATTGGATGATATCGAGGGAATCGGGGCGGTGCGCAGACGTGCGCTGATGAAAAAATTTGAATCGCTGGAAGCAGTCAAGGCAGCCGGTGTTGAGGAATTGGCAGCCCTGCCGGAAATGAACCGGGCAGCGGCAGAGAAGGTATATGAATTCTTCCATGAGAAAGAGGAATAGAGAGGGAAAGCAATGGCATTTACACATTTACATGTGCATACAGAATACAGTCTGTTGGATGGCTCCGGTAAAATCGGGGAAATGGTAGCCAGAGCCAAGGAGCTTGGGATGGACAGCATGGCGATTACCGACCATGGTGTCATGTATGGTGTGATTGATTTTTACCGGGCTTGTCAGGCAGAGGGGATTCGACCGGTGCTTGGCTGTGAGGTCTATGTGGCACCGGGCTCGCGCTTTGACAAAGAGGCGACGGTGTCGGATGAGCGTTATTACCATCTGGTGCTTTTGGCAGAGAATAATGTAGGTTATTCAAATCTGATGAAAATCGTGTCCAAGGGATTTACGGAGGGCTTTTATTACAAGCCGCGTGTGGACTATGAGGTGTTAGAGCAGTATCATGAAGGCATCATTGCGCTTTCTGCGTGTCTGGCGGGCGAGGTAGCCAATTACCTGCGAAAGGGCTTCTACGAGGAAGCTAAGGCGGCGGCACTGCATTTGCAGAGTGTATTTGGCAAGGAGAATTTCTTTCTTGAAATGCAGGACCACGGCATACCGGAGCAGAAATCGGTCAATCAGGGACTGCTGCGCATGCATCAGGAGACCGGGATACCGCTTGTAGCGACGAATGATATCCATTATACCTATGCAGAGGACGCGGCAGCACATGATATTTTGCTCTGTATTCAGACGCAGAAGAAGGTAACGGACGAAAATCGAATGCGTTACGAGGGCGGACAGTATTACATCAAGTCCGAGGAAGAAATGCTTTCGCTCTTTCCGTATGCGAAGGAAGTAATTGAGAATACACATAAAATCGCTCAGCGGTGTAATGTGGAAATTGAATTCGGACATTATAAGCTGCCGAAATTCGACGTGCCGGAGGGCTACACGGCATGGGAATACTTACAGAAGCTCTGCTATGACGGCCTGCAGAAGCGTTATCCGCAGGGAGCGGAGGAATTAAAGGAACGTCTGGAATATGAGATGAATACCATCCATGACATGGGTTTTGTGGACTACTTCCTTATTGTATCGGACTTCATCCGTTATGCCAGAAGTCAGGGCATTTCGGTCGGACCGGGACGAGGCAGTGCGGCGGGAAGTATTGTTTCGTATTGTCTGGAGATTACGAACATTGACCCGATTAAGTACAATCTGCTGTTTGAGCGATTCCTGAATCCGGAGCGTCTGACGATGCCTGATATTGATATCGATTTCTGTTATGAGCGTCGTCAGGAGGTTATTGATTATGTTGTAGAAAAATACGGCAAGGATAAGGTGGTACAGATTGTAACCTTCGGTACGATGGCGGCAAAGGGTGTACTGCGTGATGTCGGCAGAGCATTGGATATGCCGTATGCGCAGGTAGATTCGATTGCCAAAATGGTGCCGAATGAATTGAATATCACGCTGGAAAAGGCGTTGAAGATGAATCCGGATTTTTATGCGGCATATCAATCGGATGAGCAGATTAAGTATCTGGTGGATATGTCAAAGCGTCTGGAGGGATTGGCGCGCCATACCTCGATGCATGCCGCGGGCGTGGTTATCAGTAATGCGCCGGCAGATGAGTATGTACCGTTGTCACGTTCGTCGGAGGATACGATAACGACCCAGTTTACCATGACGACATTGGAAGAACTGGGACTTCTCAAAATGGATTTTCTGGGGCTGCGTACCCTGACGGTAATTCAGAATGCAGTACGGCTGATTAATCGCGGCTATGCGGATAAAACAAAGGACGGCAAGCCGTATCCGGGCTTTGAGAATGGTGTGTTGGACATTGATAGAATCGATTATGCGGATAAAAATGTTTATGATTTGCTCGGCTCCGGCAAGACGGAGGGGGTATTCCAGCTGGAAAGCGCCGGTATGAAGAGCTTCATGAAGGAGCTAAAGCCGCATAACATCGAAGATGTAATTGCGGGAATTTCGTTGTATCGTCCGGGACCGATGGACTTTATTCCAAAGTACATCAAGGGAAAGAACGAGCCGGATTCCATCAGCTATGAGTGCAAGGAGTTAGAGCCGATTCTGGAGCCGACGCACGGCTGTATCGTATATCAGGAGCAGGTAATGCAGATTGTGCGTGATTTGGCGGGCTACAGCTATGGACGAAGTGATTTGGTGCGTCGTGCAATGTCAAAGAAAAAGGCATCCGTAATGGAAAAGGAGCGTCAGAATTTCGTATACGGTAATCCGGAGGAAGGCGTGCCGGGCTGTATTGCCAAGGGCATACCGGAGGCGGTAGCAAACCACATTTACGACGAAATGACGGATTTTGCAAAGTATGCATTTAATAAATCTCACGCGGCAGCGTATGCGATTGTGTCATATCAGACCGCATTTTTGAAGTGCTATTATCCGACGGAGTTTATGGCGGCGCTGATGACCTCGGTCATTGATAATCCGGGCAAGGTAGCGGAATATATTTTCCACTGCCGCCAGATGGGCATTTCGATTTTGCCGCCGGATGTAAATACCGGAGATGCAACATTCTCGGTAGACAATGGGGCGATTCGCTACGGACTTTCGGCAATCAAGGGTCTGGGACGACCGGTGATTGCAGAGCTGGTGCGCGAGCGTGAGACGAATGGAGTATTTACCGGTCTGAAGGATTTTGCGGAGCGTCTGTCCGGAAGGGAAGTAAATAAGCGGACGGTGGAAAGCTTTATTAAGGCAGGAGCCTTTGACAGTATGCCGGGTACGAGAAAGCAGAAGATGTATGTCTATGCCAATATTCTCGATCAGGTAGCGGATAAGAAAAAGAGGGACATTACCGGACAAATCAGTCTTTTTGATATGTTTACCAAGGAAGAAAAGGACGAATACGACAATCATTTCCCGAATGTCGGTGAGTATTCGAAGGAGGAAGCGCTGGCATTCGAAAAGGAAGTGCTTGGCATCTACATCAGTGGTCATCCGCTGGAGATGTATGAGGCTGCCATGAAAAAGAATGTGACGAAGACGACACTGGATTTTCTGGCAGATGAAGAAACCGGCGAGGCAAAGGTGCAGGATGGTGAGACAGAGGTAATTGGTGGTATGATTTCCGGTAAAACCTTAAAAAATACCCGTAACAATACTATCATGGCATTCCTGACACTCGAGGATATGTATGGTGCGGTAGAGGTCATTGTATTTCCGAGAGATTATGAAAAGTATAAATTGCAGCTGAATGCAGAAGATAAGGTATATATTCGTGGTAAGGTTACCGTAGAAGAGGATAAACCGGCAAAGCTGATTTGTCAGGAAGTAATACCATTTTCCAGTATTCCGCGGGAATTGTGGATTCGATTTTTCGATAAAAACAACTTTGTTGAAAATGAACAAAAATTATATTCTTTATTGAGCGAATATGACGGAAAAGACACCGTTTGCATCTACTTAGAGAGTGAAAAAGCGGTAAAAAGGCTGCCTAATAGCCAAAATATTGGCATAAATGGGGACCTTCTACAGAAACTTTACGAAAATTTTTCAGCGGAAAGTGTGAAAGTTGTAGAAAAGAGTATTGAAAAACGCGGAAAGTTGTACTAAAATAGAGCCAATGTGAATTGATGATATGGAAACGAAAGGTTTCGGAATGGGAGAATGTTATGGCAAAAGCAACAAAGAAACAGGTAAAGGTAGAGAAGAAGCAGGTGAAGACCATCGGCGTGTTAACCAGCGGTGGTGATGCTCCTGGTATGAATGCAGCGATTCGTGCGGTAGTTCGTACTGCGCTGGCAAATGGGTTGAAGGTAAAGGGTATCCGCAGAGGATATACCGGCCTTTTGGAAGAAGATATTGTAGATATGAATGCAAAGAGTGTGGCAGATATCATTCAGCGTGGTGGTACGGTACTCTATACAGCACGTTGTCCGGAGATGATGACGGCAGACGGTCAGGACAAGGCAGCAGATGTCTGCAAAAAGCACGGCATTGATGGCTTGGTAGTTATCGGTGGTGACGGTTCTTTCCAGGGTGCAAGACAGTTGGCAGCCCGCGGTATCAATACGGTAGGTGTACCGGGAACCATCGACCTTGATATTGCATGTACGGAGTATACCATTGGCTTTGACACTGCAGTAAATACTGCAATGGAGGCAATTGATAAGGTACGTGATACCTCGACCTCTCATGAGCGTTGCAGCATCATTGAGGTAATGGGAAGACGCGCAGGATATATTGCTCTTTGGTGTGGTATCGCCAACGGTGCAGAGGATATTCTGACGGTAGAGCGTTATGACAATGATGAGCAGAAGATTATCGATAACATCAAGGCAAAGAGAAAGATTGGAAAGACACATCATATCATCATCAATGCAGAGGGTATCGGTGATTCTCATAATATGGCAAAGAGAATTGAAGCAGCTACCGGTATGGAGACGAGAGCGACTGTCATCGGACATATCCAGCGTGGCGGAAGCCCGACCTGTAAGGATCGTGTCTATGCTTCCTCTATGGGTGCAAAGGCAGTGGATATTCTGACGCAGGGCGGCAGCAATCGTGTAGTAGCTTATAGACACGGTGAGTTTGTGGACTTTGATATCGAAGAAGCATTGGCAATGAAGAAGACACTGGATCCATATATGTGTGATATGGCGAAGAAGCTGTCGAGATAATTGGTAAAACAGATAAGAGAATAGAGGCAGGTCAGAATGCTAGAGAAAAGAGCATTCTGACCTGTTTTTTATTCTTCTTCCATTTTCTTCTGCAAATATGCCTTAATATCTCCCACCAGATACAGGGAGCCTGCGACCAATAGCAGTTCCACCGGCTGCCTTTCGGCAAGAGCGGTCTGAAAAGCGGTCATAGGGTCTGCCCATTCGGTTATCGGAGCATCTGTATATTTGCGGAATTGTGCGGCCAGTGCATCCGGGGCGATGGCGCGCGGACCGGCAATGGTGGTAAGTAGATAGCGGTCAAAGAGTCCGCTTTCGCAGATTTTGCGAATCATCTCGTCCGTATCCTTCTCCTTTACTGCCGTAAAAAGCAGAGTAGCAGAAGGGGCAAGCGTATCAGAAGAATTCGAAGGGCACGGTGCGTGTGTTGTAGCTGCACAGACATATTTTGCTTCTTTCAACAAACGGAAGGAAGCGAGCAGCATATCGATACCGTCCGCGTTGTGTGCGCCGTCAATAAAGACATTTGGTGCGACTTGCTCTAAACGTCCCTCCCAGTGGCTGTGTGCGAGAGCTGACTGTAATCCTGTGGTAAGCGCAGAGTGTGAAGCTGTCCGGTCTAACAGTCCGGCCGCTGATAAAGAGGACAGCTCGAATGTATCGCTTCGTTGCAGCATCAGCAGCAGTGCTGCAGTATAGGCAATGGCACTGTTTTCCATCTGATAGAGTGCATTTGCAGCTACGGTGAGTTCGATTGCAGCTGCAGTCTCCGGCTGAAAACGATACGTCATGCGTCCCGGTGCTAAGGAAAGCAGAGTACAATCAGATTGTGAAATACCGATGCAGTGACAGCCGACCTTTGCTGCCTCCTGCTCGATGACAGTTATGACCTCCGGCTGGTCAGCGCAATAAATCAGCGGGATACCCGGCTTTAAGATGCCTGCCTTCTGATAAGCGATTTCGGCAAGGGTAGTACCGAGAATTTCGGTATGGTCCGGGCTGATTGAGGTAATAATTGTAAGGATGGGATGTGGAACGGCATTGGTGGAATCGAAACGTCCGCCAAGACCGGTTTCCATAACCACATAATCTGCGCCCGCCTTGCGGTAGTAGCACATAGCCATGGCGAAAAGATAATCAAAATAAGTCACGCCCGGATAGTCGGTGGCAGTAAGCTCTGCAACTGCGGTCTGTACCTCGTCGAAGGCAGCGGCAAAGGCTTCACGGCTGATAAGCTCGCGGTTTAATTGAATGCGTTCACGGATATCCACCAGATGGGGCGAAATAAAGAGTCCGGTCTGAAAGCCCTGCGATATCAGCATATCGGCGAGAAAGCAACAAACCGAACCCTTTCCGTTCGTGCCTGCCACATGGATGATGGAAAGCGTTTCCTCCGGATGCCCGAGCAGTTCGAGCAGGCGGGAGGAATTTTCGATTCCGGGGCGAGGCATATATTTTTGAATTTGTTCAATATAAGAAACAGCATCTGCGTAGGTTGACATATTTTCTCCATTCCGAAGCGGTGCTCCCGCTTCTGCGATATAAAAGCTCTAATGGAATGGTACTACGCAGTATATCTTTTGTCAAAGAAAAATTTCTTGTGCTATGCACATGCCGTACTGCTATAGGCGACCACGCGGCGGCGTGAGAACTGGTAAGCGAACTCTTATTTATCAAAGTCCTCTTTACCGCCAAGGACAACCTCCAGCTCGTGTTCCGTCCATGTGCCGTTTTCCCGACGCTGCAGCGTGACGGTAATGGTGGTGCCGCTGCGATAGGAGGTTACCTTTTCCTGCAGCTGCGAATAGCCGGTAATCTTGGTGCCGTTGATGGCGGTAATAATATCTCCGGCAAGAATGCCGTACTTAGCTCCGGCACCGTCGGGAGCAGTTTCGGTCACATACACACCGACCGGCCAGCCATAAATTGCAGATACGTCTTCGGTAATATCCTGCTGGGACAGGTAGACACCCAGATAGCCGCGTTCTTCCTCGGTCAGTACTTCGCGGTTCATCAGCTCGGTCAGAATGTCTAATACATTGGAAATCGGAATTGCGTAGCCAATGCCCTCGACTGCGGTGTCAGAAAGCTTGGCGGAATTGATGCCGATGACTTCGCCGTTGACATTGAGCAATGCGCCGCCGCTGTTACCCGGATTAATTGCGGCATCCACCTGCAGCGCGGTCATAGTAGTGGAGCTGCCGACCGAAGAGTCGCTGACGGTAATCTCGCGTTCCTTGGCGCTGATATAGCCCACGGTAGTTGTCTGACCATAGCCCAGTGCATTGCCGATTGCAATGACCATCTGACCGACCTTGATGTCATCGGAGCTGCCAAGCGTGGCAATCGAGATGACATCCCGCGTGTCCGGTTCAATGGTATCTAACGGAACTGAGACGATGGCAAGGTCATTGGAGGAATCCGTGCCCTTGGTTGTAGCATCGACACTGCTGCCGTCGGCGAAGGTAACGGAAATGGTAAGTGCGTCATCAATTACATGATTGTTGGTAGCAATCAGAAGCTCTTTTTCATTGCTGCCAACGATGATACCGCTGCCGCTGCCCTCGGTCGTACCCTCGTAAAGATAACCGAAAAACGAGGTTGAGGAACGGAAGGTACAGGAAATGGATACCAAAGACGGCATAGCCGAGTCCACAATACCGGACACATCAGTGGTCGTGATATTGGTGCCTTCTGCGACATTGGTCGAGGAAATCGTCGGACGGATGAGGGATGGCGTATCCTTCGGGGTATCCGCGGTAGTATCGGCAGTCAGCTTCGGACGCGCATTCGGATTAAAATGATAATACAGCTCGGTAAAGCCGAGAAAGCTTGCGGCTGCAACGCCGCCGAAAACGGCTGCGGAAGCAACGAAGCCGACCACTTTTTTGAGCGCACGACCAAAGTGTCCGCGCTTTTTGGTTTTCTTTGGAGCGGTCTCTTCGGAGAGCATCGCTGCATTGTCAGGGAAAGAAATCGGAGCAGGCTCTGATTCCGGCAGCTTTAAAGCATCGGCAGAATATGCCGCAGCAGAGTCTGTGCTTGAGTCCGTAAGTGGTGTTGCAATGGAGCTTGTAGTCGGCTCTGCGATTGAACCGGCAGCAGACTCCGAAATGGTCTCAGGTGCAGTTTCCGGCGCGGCAGGTTCTTTAGGGCAAGCCGCCGCGATAGGCTCCTGCGCCGCGGAAGTATTTGGGGTATCTGTATTCATAGAATCGGAAAAAGCCTCCGGGGCAGGCTCTGTGGCAGGAGCCGCAGAACTGTCAATCTGTTCAGCCCAAAAGGTATATCCGTTGGTATTTTCTGTCATAAAAGCCTCCTTGTGTGTTACCTGCGATACGGAACTTTTCTAAGGGAATGGTTGCAGTCCGAACGCAATTTGTGTATAATCATTTGAAGTATAACAAAGCTTTGTGTTAGAAATGTGAACGACAGTTTAAGAATTATTAAGTTTTTTTTAGTTGTGGAATAACGAAAAATACGTTATTATGTTAACGTGAGTCTGATGCATGCGGCAGCTGTGTCAAGGTGCTCCGATGTATAATGATGGTGTGAAAGTGTATTTGCACCAATTTGTGTCTGCGCGAAGAGGCGGCAGACAGAAATGGAGATTATTATGATTAAGGATAATCAGAAGCTATTGAACCGGCTTCATGTAATAATCGATGCGATTTTGATTGTACTGGCATTTGTACTGGCATATTATATTCGTTTCAAGATGCTGGTTCATTTTAAGCCGTTTGCACTGGCAGAAAATGAGCGGTACTATTCCTTGGCGAAGTATGCGGAAAACCTGTATTATCTGGTACCGGTATATTTGCTTGCTTATTACGGCTTCAATTTGTATAAACCGAAGCGGGGCGGCGGACATCGTCTGCAGATGTGGAATCTGTTTAAAGCAAATGCGTTCGGTCTTTTGGTATTTGCTACGGTGCTTTATGTCATTAAGGAAAATAATATTTCCCGTTGGGTATTTGCGACGTTTGCCACACTGAATTTCAGCTTTGGTGTGATTTTCCGCTATATTTTGGAGCGAATATTGTGGGGACTCAGAAAGCGTGGCTTTAACCAGAAGCACATTCTGATGGTGGGCTATAGCCGGACGGCAGAGGCATATATTGACCGGATTCGTCAGAACCCTCACTGGGGGTATCATATCCATGGTATTTTGGACGATAACATGGAGGCAGGTACGATGTACAAAAAAGCAGTCGTAATCGGAAATTGCGACGAACTGGCGCAGCAGCTGGAGAAAAATTCGTTTGATGAGATTGTGGTTACCCTCAGTATCAATGAATATTCCAAGCTGGAGCAGCTGGTGGGTATTTGTGAAAAATCCGGTGTGCATACCAAGTTCGTGCCGGATTATCAGACGATTATTCCTACGGTGCCGGTAACAGAGGATATGGACGGGCTTCCGGTCATTAACATCCGCAATGTTCCGCTCAACAGCGTGATGAACCGGATGATTAAGCGTACCATGGACTTAGTCGGCGCATCGTTGGCATTGCTGGTCGCGCTGATTCCGATGATTATCATTGCCATCATTATCAAGTGTACCTCGAAGGGACCGATTATCTTTTCGCAGGTGCGGGTCGGATTGCACAACCGACAGTTTAAAATGTATAAATTCCGTTCGATGGAGGTACAGTCCGAAAAGAAAGAACGGAAGGCATGGACGACGGCGAATGATGCCAGAGTTACGGCGATTGGCCGTATTATCCGTAAGACCAGTCTGGATGAGCTTCCGCAGCTGTTTAACATACTGAAGGGAGATATGAGTCTGATTGGTCCGAGACCGGAGCGTCCGTATTTTGTGGAAAAATTCAAAGAAGAAATTCCACGTTACATGATAAAGCATCAGGTGCGTCCGGGCTTGTCCGGATGGGCTCAGGTAAACGGCTACCGCGGAGATACCTCCATTCGGAAGCGTATTGAGCATGACCTGTACTATATTGAAAACTGGTCGGTCGGGCTGGATATCAAGATTTGTTTCCTGACCATCTTTAAAGGCTTTATTAATAAAAATGCATATTAGAAAAGAGGATAAGTAAACGAAATGAACGAAGAAGAAAAAAAAGACAGAGGAAGCGAAAGCTATTGTATTCTTTGCCTCAGGCCGGAAAGCAAAGCAGGCTCACTGATTCGTATGTCGGGGGAAATGGCGATTTGTGCAGATTGTATGCAGAAATCATTTGATATGATAGGACAAACAGAGGGAATGGCAATGTTTCCGGGCTTCCCGCCGATGGGAGATATGTCGTTTTATACGGCAGCGCAGACATCGCAGGCAGAAGAGGGAGAGAAAATCGGAGAAGCCGGCGAGGAAGAAAAGAAAAAGAATTCCATGCCGACCTTCATCAATCTGGGCTTTCCGGGAATGGGAATGCCGCAGAGCCGTCCGAGAAAAAAGAAAAAGAAAAATGCACCGGAGGCGGGCAGCTTTCAGGTGCCGGTGCCGCATCGGATTAAGGCGATGCTGGATGAGTTTGTCATAGGACAGGAGCGGGCAAAGAAAGCGATTGCGGTAGCAGTATACAATCACTACAAGCGTGTACGGGATAAGTCCGAGGACGAGGTAGAGATTGAAAAGTCCAATATTCTGATGCTGGGTCCGACCGGCTGCGGTAAGACCTATCTGGTCAAGACGCTGGCACGTCTTTTGGATGTACCGCTTGCAATTACCGATGCCACCTCTTTAACTGAGGCGGGTTACATCGGTGATGACGTTGAAAGTGTATTGTCCAAGCTTTTGGATGAAGCGGATCAGGATGTGGAGCGCGCAGAGCAGGGAATCGTATTTATCGACGAGATTGATAAGCTGGCGAAGAAGCGCAATACCAACAGCCGTGATGTCAGCGGAGAGTCGGTACAGCAGGGCTTATTGAAGCTGTTAGAGGGTGCCGAGGTCGAAGTACCGGTAGGTGCGACGAGCAAAAATGCGATGGTACCGATGACCACCATCAACACGAAGAATATTTTGTTCATCTGTGGTGGCGCGTTTTCGGAATTGGACAAGATTATCAAGGAGCGTCTGACCAAGACCTCGTCGATTGGTTTTTCGGCAGAGCTGAAGGATCGGTACGATGGGGAGAGCAGCCTGTTGCATAAGGTAACGCCGGAGGACTTGCGCGAATTTGGTATGATTCCGGAGTTTCTGGGACGTTTGCCGGTTATTTGCACGCTGGACGGCATGAGTCAGGAAATGCTGGTAGATATTATGACGAAGCCGAAGAATGCGATTATCAAGCAGTATCAGAAGCTCTTAGCGTTAGACGAGGTGAAGCTGAGCTTTGAGCCGGAGGCACTGACGCTGATAGCGGAGCGTGCGTTGGAGCGCAAGACAGGTGCGCGTGCGCTGCGTGCGATTCTGGAGGATTTTATGGTAGATATCATGTATGAAATTCCGAAGGATGAAAATATAGGAGCAGTTACAATTACAAAGGATTATCTGGAACAGAAGGGCGCGCCGTATATCGAGCTGCGCACGGTACAGATAAAGGGATTGGAAGACAGAATGGAATGATAAAATGAATAACAAAAACGATAAAAAGCTAAACAAGGTGATTTTGCTGGAGCTGATTTGCCTTTGTGTAGTCAGCCTTTTGATAGGCATTGGTATCTGGGCATCCGGGCGAGGAGACTCAAAGGACACCGGAAGTAAACCCAAGGCTACGGTAACCGCAGCGCCGGATGATACCGGTTCTTTGGAGCCGACCAAGGAAGCAGGAGATGGCGGAATGTCGGAGGGAGAGCCGACGACATTACCGACCGGAGAGGCGGAATCGGAACCGACCAAGTCCCCGGAGGGGACTTTGACCCCGGAGGGGACTTTGACCCCAGAGGGAACTTTGACACCGGAGGGAACTTTGACTCCAGAGGGTACTATAGCGCCGGAGCATACCGTGACACCGGAACCAACGGTGACCGGAACCCCGACGGTAACATTAGCACCGACATCAAAGCCAACGGAGGCAGCAAAGCCAACGGCGACCCCGAAGCCGACAGTGACGCCAAAGCCAACGGAGGCAGCGAAGCCAACGGCGACACCAACCCCAACGGTAACACCGAAGCCAACGGTGCCCCCAACCCCAACGGTAACACCAAAGCCAACGGAGGCACCGACACCAACGCCGACGGCGAAGCCGACAGCAACGCCAACGCTGACAGTAACCCCAACACCAAAGCCGACCAAGCCACCGGAGGTGACTACGGCACCGGGAGTGTACGAGGATGTTACGGATAAGACAGGTTCGATGGATATCGACTTTATCCATTCCCTGCAGGCACCGCAGAGCGGTGAAACGCTGAAGGCGGACGGAGCGGTTACGACCCAGTATTATCTGCAGACAGATTCCCGCTGGAGCAGTCTGCCTTATGGAGAAGGTGGCGATACTATCGGAAAATACGGCTGTGGACCGACCTCGATGGCGATTGTTGTATCCAGTCTGACCCAAATAAAGATTGACCCGGTGCAGATGTCCGACTGGGCATATCAGAATGGTTACTGGTATCCGAAGAGCGGCTCGCTGCACACTATCGTAAATGACACAGCGAAGGCGTTCGGATTGGTATCCGAGGGCGTAGGAAACAATGCACAGACCGCAGGTAAGGTCAAGGAAGTATTGAAAAACGGTGGTATGGCGGTGGCTCTGATGGGTAAGGGACATTTTACCAAGAGTGGTCATTTTATTGTATTACGCGGTATTACCAAGGATGGAAAAATACTGGTGGCGGATTGTAACAGCAGAGACAATACGCTGACAGAATGGGATATGGAGCTGCTGCAGCAGGAAGCAAAGTATGCGGCAGACGGCGGACCGTTCTGGATTATCCGATAACGGAATAGAATGGAATAAACTGAGCTTTGTATGTCTGCTGAAGCAGACAGGACAGAAAAGAGGCTGTATGAATGAAAACGTACTGCCGGAGGGCTGTCGGGATTACATTTATTCCGAGGATTCACTGGATTTTTTCTTACCATACAACGGAGATATAGAAGCAGCACGAGAAGAGTACAAACCGGATTGTTTGCAGTACTTGAATCAGGAATACCTGATTGTTCATTTTTATGCACCGACCTCAGCGATTTACTCCGGCCGTTTTGCAGTAGCATACGGTTCGATACCGAAATGCTATGCATTGCAGCAGGACGGCGGAGAAATCGTGGGGACGGATGCGGGAGACAGCTTTTCTGTGTTGGAAGCAATGGGCATAGGGCGGCTGAGAAGGCTGCCCTATTTGGATTTATACGGCAGAGGAGTATTGATTGGACTGATTGATACCGGGATTGATTATCGGCATCCGGTTTTTATCAATCCGGACGGCAGTAGCCGAATTTATGCAATCTGGGATCAGACCGAGGCGGCAGGACCTGCACCGGAGGGCTTTGACTACGGCAGGGAATATCGGCAGGAGGAGCTAGAGCAGGCTTTGTCGGCAGAGAACCCGTTGGAGCTGGTACCGGAAACAGATGATAACGGTCATGGTACCTTTATGGCAGGGCTGGCAGCCGGAAATATTTCAGAGAGGAATTCGTTTTCCGGAGCTGCGCCGCAGGCGGAAATCGTGATGGTCAAGCTAAAGCAGGCCAAGGAATATCTGAGGCGTTTTTATGCAATACCGGAGGGCGTACCGTGTTATCAGGAAACAGATTTGGCACAGGGGATTCGTTATCTGGCGGAAACTGCGCAAAGAGCAGACCGACCGCTGGTGCTGGTGATGACGCTGGGGACCAATTCGGGCGGACATGACGGGAGCAGCATTTTAGATGAGCTGCTGGATAGTCTTGCCGTACAGAACAGTGTGTGTGTGATTACCTCGACCGGGAATGAAAATGGTTATGCACTGCATTATCGTGGGTTGGAAGAACCGGAAGCGGAGAATACATATGAAGAAGTAGAACTGCGGGTGGCAGAAGGAGAAAATGGCTTTACGATGGAGCTGTGGGCAACCTCGCTCAATCTGTATTCCATCTCGGTCATTTCTCCGACCGGAGAGCTGATTGAGCGTTCTCCGGGACGCGGCAATCGGTTTCAGGTAATGAATTTTATTTTTGAAAATACACTGATTTATTTGGATTATTATATGGTGGAGAACCGGAGCGGGGAACAGCTGGTGCTGCTTCGGGTATATGCGCCGACGCCGGGCATCTGGCGGTTTCGGATTTATACCGAGCAGGAATTTGGAGGCAACTTTGATTTGTGGCTTCCGGTGCATACCTTTGTCGAGGCGGAAACCTATTTTATCCGGCCGGACCCGGATGTAACGATTACCGGACCGGGTAATGGAGACCGTGCGATTACGGTGGCATCGTATCGGGTAAGTGACAAAGCAATCTATCTGCATTCCGGCAGAGGATTTACGAGGAGCGGCAATTTGAAGCCGGATTTGGCAGCTCCCGGAGTGGAGATTTATGGTCCACTGCCAAACGGCAGGTTTGGAATCGGCAGCGGAGGCGGAGCGGCGGCTGCCCTGACGGCGGGAGCTTGTGCATTACTGCTAGAGTGGGCGGTGGTACAGGGGCGGCGGCCAATGATAGATACCTCTGCGATAAAGCGTTTGCTGAAAGGCGGAGCCGAGCGGGAGGGTATCCGTTTTCCGAACCGGGAATGGGGCTTCGGGCGATTGGATATCTATGGTGCATTTGAGGAGTTACGAATCGTAGTAAATTCATAAAGGGGGAAAAGTACATGGCAGGAAAGAAGATACCAAGCATTGAGGGAAATTTGAGAAAGCATATGGTGTTTGTGCCGGAGGCAATCAGACAGGTCAGCGGCATCCGGATTTTTGGAAAGCGTATCAAATCGCTGGTCTTTTCGACGGATGTGGCAATCATCCGAAATTGCAATGCGGATGCGGTAATTGCAGTTTATCCGTTTACGCCGCAGCCGATTATTACGCATTCGATTATCAGCTGTTCGGATTTGCCGGTATTTTGTGGAGTCGGTGGCGGTACGACCAGAGGAAAACGGGTCGTCAATCTGGCAGAGGATGCAGAATTTCAGGGAGCGATGGGAGTCGTGGTAAATGCGCCGACCTCAAACGAGACGATAGCAGCATTGCGGGAAAAAATTGATATTCCGGTGGTGCTTACCGTTGTTTCGGAGGCCGAGGACATCGAGGAGCGGATTCGCGCAGGAGCGCAGATTCTGAATGTGTCCGGTGCGGCAAAGACCGCGGAGATTGTAATGAAGATTCGGGACAGACATCCGGACATTCCGATTATTGCAACCGGCGGACCGACCAATGAGAGCATCTTAAAAACCATCGAGGCGGGAGCGAATGCGATTACCTTTACTCCGCCGACGAATGGGGAGATATTTAAGACAATGATGAAAAAATACCGCATGGAGAAAGAAGGATAGATATGACGTGGATTAGCAGATTGATGAAGCGCCTTCCGAGAAAAGAGGTTTCACCGGCAGAGCTGGAGCCGAAAAAGAAGCAGGAGCTAAAGCTGGAGAAGTTAGAAAAGCTGGCAGCGGTGTCCAAGGAGCAAAAGCAGCCGGTCATTGACGAAGAAGGCAGAGATGAAAACGGCGAATATGAGCTGTTGGAGCGTGAGATTTTACCGGAGAAGATTATCTGCCCGGACTGTGGAGGTATCACATTAGAGGGATTGGAATTTTGTGATAAATGCGGCGGCGAGTTAACTTAAAAGCATAGTAGTATTATGGTATGTTTAGGTAATTTCTGCTTGCAATTATTGACAACCAAAATGGTTTGGAGTATGCTAAAAGAAAAAAAGCAGTACGGAAAAGAGGAAGTAAAATGAGAGCGTGGGAGAAAAACTTTCGAAAAGTAGAGCCATATGTACCGGGGGAGCAGCCGGTTTTTGATAAGATGATTAAGCTGAATACAAACGAGTGTCCGTATCCGCCGACACCGATGATAAGAGAGGCAATGGAAGGCTTGGAGTCAGACCGATTCCGGCTGTATCCGGATTTCAAATCGACCTCGCTGGTGGAGGCATTGGCAGAGTATTATGGTCTGAAGGAGGAGCAGGTCTTTGTCGGTGTGGGCTCGGATGATGTTTTGTCGGTTGCATTTTTGACGTTCTTCAATTCGGAGAAGCCGATTTTGTTCCCGGACATTACCTATTCGTTTTATGATGTGTGGGCAGATGTTTATCGGATTCCGTATGAGCGCCCGGCATTGGATGACAATTTCCGGATTCGCAAGGAAGACTACTACAAGGAAAACGGTGGTATCGTGATTGCCAATCCGAATGCGCCGACCTCGATTGCGGAGGGCTTGGAGTTTATTGAGGATATCTTAAAGCACAATCAGGAATCGGTAGTGATTGTGGATGAGGCATATGTTGATTTCGGTGCAACCTCGGCGATTGCATTGCTGGAGAAATACGAGAATCTGCTGGTTGTGCAGACGTTTTCGAAGTCGCGTGCAATGGCAGGTATGCGCATCGGTTATGCGATGGGACATCCGTCATTGATTCAGGCAATGAACGATGTAAAGTATTCGATTAATTCCTATACGATGAATTATCCGGCATTGCAGTACGGAGTATGTGCGGTAAAGGATGATGCGTATTTTAAGGAGTGCTGCGGCAAAATCATTGCAACCAGAGAAAAGGTGGCAAAGGAACTGGAAGAGCTTGGCTTTACCTGCCTGCCGTCCTCGGCAAACTTCCTGTTTGCAAGCCACAAGTCCGTACCGGCAAAGGAGATTTTTGCGGCGCTCAGAGAGCAGAATATTTTTGTGCGCTATTTTAATAAGCCGCGCATTGACAATTATCTGCGCATCACGATTGGTACAGAGGAGCAGATGCAGATTTTTATTGATTTTTTAAAAGACTACTTGGGTTAGACAGACGACGGAGAGCATGGTGATTTTTTAGATTTGTTTTAGGAGAAAGGTGAGAAGGATGAAAACGTTAATTGCAGAAGACGACTTTGCCAGCAGAAAGTCCATGCTTCGTTTTTTGGAGCAGTACGGCGAATGTGATGTAGTAGTGGACGGAAGAGAAGCAGTGGAAGCATTTGAGATGGCATTGGAGAACGGAGAGGGCTATGAGCTTCTGTGTCTGGACATTATGATGCCGGTAAAGGATGGCTATCAGGTATTGTCGGAGATTCGTGAGCTGGAGACCAAGCGAGGAATACCGGAGGAGCAGAAGATTAAGGTAATCATGACGACTGCCCTGACGGAAGGAAGAAATGTGACCAGAGCGTTTGAGCTGGGCTGTGCGGCGTATGCAGGAAAGCCGATAGATCAGGAGAAGTTTGAGAATATGTTAAGAAAGCTGGAGCTGATTCCGTAGTCCGAAGAACAAACAAAAGGGCGCGATGAGAAAAATGCCCGGGACGGACAACGGACGAAAATGGTGATTGTGATGCAGGAAATACAAAAAGTAAATTATCAGAAAATGCTGGATGAGACATTGGCGCAGCTGCAAAAGGAGGGCAGAGTACCGACCCTGCTGTTGCACAGCTGTTGCGCACCGTGCAGCAGTTATGTGCTGGAATATCTGTCGCAGTATTTTTCGATTACGCTGCTTTATTACAATCCTAATATTTCTCCGGCAGAGGAGTATCGGACGCGAGTGGAGGAGCAGAAGCGGCTGATTGCAGAGCTTCCGGCAAAGCATGAAATTCGGTTTGTGGAGGGAAATTACGAGCCGGAGCGCTTTTACGAGATGGCACGGGGCTTGGAGCAGGTGCCGGAGGGTGGCGAACGTTGCTTTCGCTGTTATCGGCTGCGTCTTGAAGAAGCGGCAAGACTGGCAAAAAAGGACGGTTTTGATTATTTTACAACGACCCTCAGCATCAGCCCTCTGAAAAATGCGCAGAAGCTCAATGAGATAGGGATGGAGCTGTCCGAGTGCTACGGCGTGCCCTATCTGTATTCGGATTTCAAAAAGAAAAATGGCTATAAGCGTTCGACGGAGCTTTCCGCGGAGTATCATCTGTACCGCCAAAATTTCTGCGGCTGTGTGTATTCGCGGCTGGAGAGCGAGAGAAGAGCGCAGGAGCAGGAAAAATAAAAACAAGAAAAACATCATGAGAGAAACCGCCCCCAAACGTTGGAACAGGAAACAAACGTTAGGGGGCGGTTTTTGGCAATTTTTTTTGTAAGAACAGGAAATAATCACTTGAAAAATTTTTTTATAAAAAATTTAGAAATAAAAAAAGGAAATTTGAAAAGTTTGTAGAATAATTATAGTAGAAGGGTATTTTTTTGTGAATGAGAACGTAAGAATCGAAGTTGGGCTACAACTTCAGAACAGGGGGATTGTTTGGAAGCAGGAAATACGATACGCGAACAGCAGGAGCGAAGAGAGCATGAGTATTTGAGCAGGTATGCAGCATTCAGCGACGAAACACGCGGCAGGGATGTACCGGAGCCGCCCTGTGATGTACGACCGGTATATCAGCGGGATCGTGACCGAATCCTGCATTCCAAGGCATTCCGGCGTTTAAAGGGCAAGACACAGGTATTTTTGGCACCGGAGGGTGACCATTACCGGACGCGCATGACACATACCTTGGAGGTGTCGCAGAATGCACGGACGATAGCGAAGGCATTGCAGCTAAACGAGGAGCTGACCGAGGCGATTGCACTGGGGCATGATTTGGGGCATACGCCATTCGGACATGCAGGAGAACGAGCATTGAACCGGGTTTGTCCGGGAGGCTTTGAGCATCATTTGCAAAGCATTCGTGTTGTGGAGCTGTTGGAAAAGCATGGCGAGGGGCTAAACCTAACCTGGGAGGTGCGGGACGGTATCCGCAATCACCAGACGGCGGGGATGCCGCAGACATTAGAGGGAAAGATTGTGCGTCTTTCTGATAAAATCGCCTACATCAATCATGATATTGACGATGCGATTCGCGGCAAAATCATTACGGAGGAAGAGATTCCGACGGATTTGACCAATATTCTCGGTCATAGCCCGAGGGAGCGTCTGAATACACTGATTCATGATATCATTACCAACAGTATGGGGCAGCCGGATATTCGGATGTCCGAGCCGGTGGAGCTGGCGATGAAGGAACTGCGAAAATATATGTTTGCGCATGTATATACCAATCCGGTGGCGAAGGGTGAGGAAAAAAAGGCAGAGGCGATGATAGAGCAGCTGTATTTCTATTACGCGGGGCATCTGGAGCTTTTGCCGGAGGAATACCAGTACATGATACGAGTCAAGCAGGAGCCGGAATATCGGGTGGTATGTGATTATGTGGCAGGTATGACGGACCGGTATGCGGTTCAAAAATATAAAGAAATTATGGTACCGTCCGCATGGGATGTGTACTGATTGCAATAGAAAGGTAGAGGAAGAATGTATTATCCGGAGGAACTGGTAGAAGAAATACGTTCGCGCAATGATGTGGTGGATGTCATCGGCTCTTATGTAAAGCTGCAGAAAAAGGGCTCGAATTATATGGCGTGCTGTCCGTTTCATAACGAGAAAACGCCGTCCTTTTCGGTCAGTGCGTCCAAGCAGATGTATCACTGCTTTGGCTGTGGTGTCGGTGGCAATGTGTTTACGTTTTTGATGGAATACGAGAATTATTCCTTTGTGGAGGCATTAAAGACCTTGGCGGAGCGGGCCGGAGTCAATCTTCCGGAAATGGAATATTCGGATGAGGCGAAAAAAGCAGCGGATTTGAAGAGTCGTTTGCTGGCGATTTATAAGGAGGCTGCAAAATATTATTTTTATCAATTAAAATCCGAACGCGGCGCGGCGGCGTTGCAGTACTTAAAAGGACGTGCGCTGACGGACGATACGATTAAGCATTTCGGGCTGGGCTTTTCCAATAAATTTCCGGACGATTTGTACAAATATCTCAAAAATCTGGGCTATGAGGATGAGATTTTGCGACAGTCGGGGCTGGTAACGATGGAGGAGTCCAAGGGTGTCTATGATAAGTTTTGGAATCGTGTTATGTTTCCGATTATGGATGCCAATCATAAGGTCATTGCCTTTGGCGGGCGTGTCATGGGGCAGGGCGAGCCGAAGTATCTGAATTCACCGGAGACGGCTATTTTTGACAAGAGCCGCAATCTGTACGGTTTGAATTTTGCCAGAAGCTCAAGAAAGGATTATTTTCTGCTCTGTGAGGGCTATATGGATGTCATTGCACTGCATCAGGCGGGCATTACCAATGCGGTAGCGTCGCTGGGTACGGCATTTACGCCGCAGCATGCCAGACTGCTGGCGCGTTATACCAAGGAGGTTGCACTGACCTACGACAGTGACGGTGCCGGAGTCAAGGCAGCGTTGCGGGCGATACCGATTTTGAAGGAAGCGGGGATTCGGGCGAAAATCGTCCGCATGACTCCGTACAAGGACCCGGATGAATTTATCAAGGCATTGGGACCGGAGGAATACCAGCGCCGGATTAACGAGGCGCAAAACAGCTTTTTCTTTGAAATCGAGGTATTAGAGCGCGAATTTGATTTGAAGGACCCGGAGCAAAAGACGCGGTTCTTTAATGAGATGGCGAAGAAGCTTCTGGTTTTTAGTGAGGAGCTGGAGCGCAACAATTACATCGAAGCACTGGCAGAGAAATATATGATTAGCTTTGACAATCTGCGAAAGCTGGTCAACCGCTACGGTGCGCAGATGTAATCGGTGCAGGTGGCGCAGGAAACGGTGCGCAGGGAAAAAGAAGAAAACCGTAAGAGGACAAAGCCCGCGGAGGGAATGCAGATTTCACAGAAGCTGCTGCTGACGACGTTAATCGAGGACAATTCTGCCTTTGATAAAATCAAGGGAAGCATAACGGCGGAGGACTTTACGGAGGAATTATATCATAAGGTGGCAGAGATGGTTTTTGCAGAATATGAGGCGACGGGAACCGTACAGCCGGCAAAGATTATCAACCGCTTTGAAGCAAAAGAGGAGCAGGCAGAGGTGGCAGATTTGTTTTCAACGCAGATTATGACACCGATGGATGAAGCGCAAAAACGAAAAGGCTTTGCAGATACGGTGGTGAAGGTAAAGAAAAACAGCTTGGAGCAGCAGTATCAGAAGGCGGTGGAAAACAATGATTTTGCAGCGCTGCAAAGTATTATGGAGAAACAGAAGGGACTGGAGAAACTGCATAGTTCCTTGAATCTTGGTTAACCTATAGATACGGAAGGAAAAGTTCGTATGGACGAGAATGTAGCAAAATTTCATGAGAAACTGAAGGAGCTTCTGCAATATGCAAAGAGCAGTAAGAACGTGCTGGAGTACGAAGAAATCAATGATTTCTTTGTAGAGATGGATATTGATTCGGCGCAGATGGAGAAAATCTACGACTTCTTGGAGAAGAACGGCGTAGATGTATTGCGTGAGCCGAAGGACGGTCTTATCGACGATGATGTGGACGATGTCGAGGTGGACGAAGAAGAACTTGCAATGATTGAGGCAGAGACCGAGGATTTGTCCAAGATTGATTTGTCGGTACCGGACGGTGTCGGTCTGGAGGACCCGGTGCGTATGTACTTAAAGGAAATCGGCAAGGTGCCGCTTTTGAGTGCGGACGAGGAGATTGCACTGGCACAGGCGATGGAGGAGGGCAATGAGGATGCGAAGAAGCGTTTGGCAGAAGCAAACCTTCGTCTGGTAGTAAGTATTGCGAAGCGTTATGTCGGCAGAGGCATGCAGTTTTTGGATTTGATTCAGGAGGGTAACCTCGGTCTGATTAAGGCAGTAGAGAAGTTTGATTATCGAAAGGGATATAAATTCAGTACCTATGCAACATGGTGGATTCGTCAGGCAATTACGAGAGCGATTGCGGATCAGGCGAGAACCATCCGCATTCCGGTGCATATGGTGGAGACGATTAATAAGCTGATTCGTGTGCAGCGTCAGCTGCTGCAGGAGCTTGGCAGAGAGCCGTTCCCGGAGGAAATCGCAAAGGAGATGAATCTTCCGGTCGACCGTGTGCGTGAGATTCAGAAGATTTCGCAGGAGCCGGTATCCTTAGAGACACCAATCGGTGAGGAGGAGGACAGTCATCTGGGCGATTTCATTCAGGATGACAATGTACCGGTACCGGCAGAGGCAGCAGCCTTTACTCTGCTCAGGGAGCAGTTGAACGAGGTGTTGGATACTCTGACGGAGCGTGAGCAGAAGGTATTAAGACTGCGTTTTGGTCTGGACGATGGCAGACAGAGAACGCTTGAGGAGGTAGGCAAGGAGTTTGAGGTGACCCGTGAGCGTATCCGCCAGATTGAGGCGAAGGCGCTGCGTAAGCTGCGTCATCCGAGCCGCAGCCGCAAGTTAAAGGATTATCTGGAAATGTAAGGAGACGCTGGATGGAGATAAAGAATCTGCCGATATCGAACCGGCTGAAAATGAATGCTGCGCTGGCGCAGGAGAGCCGCGTGCTGGCAGATGTCGGCTGTGACCATGCCTATTGCTCGATTTATCTGGCGGGCAATCGGATGGTGGAGCGCTGTATCGCCATGGATGTTAATGCCGGACCGCTTGCCAGAGCGCAGGAGAACATCCGGCTGTACGGCTTGGAGGAATGCATCGAAACGAGACTCTCGAATGGCTTGGAAAAGCTGGTGCCGGGGGAAGCGGATACGATTTTGGTCAGTGGAATGGGCGGACCGTTGATGCAGGAGATACTGGAGCGGGGCGCAGCCTGTGTCCGGGCGGCAAAGCAGCTGGTACTGCAGCCGCAGTCGGAAATCGCAGAGTTTCGAAGCTATTTACATAAACAAGGCTTGCAGCTTTTGGATGAGGATATGTGCTGTGAGGACGGAAAATATTATCCGGTGCTGCGGGTAGCAGTGCCGCAGGAAACGATGCGCGGAGCAAAAGAGGGCGTACCGGAGACGGTGGAGCCAAGGATGGCAGCAGACAGCTTTGTGGTGGATGGTGTTTCGCAGGAGCTGGCATATGCTTACGGACCATGCCTGATTCGCAAAAAGCATCCGGTGTTGCTGGAATTTTTGACGCGGGAATACGGGAAAAAGCAGGAACTGCTGCAACGGCTGGGGGAACAAAAGACGGAGCGCAGTGCCGTGCGGATGGCTCAGGTGCAGACAGAACTTACGGAGCTGAAGGGCTTGCTCGAGGTTATGGGGCAGGCGTGAGACGGCAGGTACAGATTTCGTTGTGTTTGACCGGTTACAAAAACACTTCAAAACAGGGAGCAGTGTGCGTGGTAGGTTGGTGCTTGCGTTGCGCAACAAGCCTACAATACGCTTTAAACGCAACGCAGAAATGAGGAAGGATATGTATCAGATTACGATTGGTGGGGAAACGAAACAATGTCCGGAGGGTATGACCTATGAGATGCTGGCAGCAGAATATCAGGAAAAGTATTCCAGTGATATTATTCTGGCAAAGCTGAACGGCAGGCTGCGGGAGCTGTTCCGGGAGATAAACGAGGACGGCAAGGTAGAATTTGTGACATTATCGGACGATGCCGGTCACAAGACCTATGTGCGTGCGTTGATTCTTGTGATGCTGCGCGCAATGTACCGGGTAGCGAAGGAAACAAAGTGCATCGAGAAGGTGCGCGTGGAGTTTACGCTGGGTGCTGCGTGGTATGGTGAGATTGATTGGAAGAGTGAGGAGCATCCGGAAAAGGAAGCCTTTTTAGCACAGGTAAAGAAGGAAATGGAGCGCCTGATTGAAGCGGATTTGCCGTTTCAGAAGCACAGCATGGAGACTAGGGAGGCCATCAAGCTGTTCCATGAGGTAGGAATGTACGAAAAGGAAAAGCTGTTTCAGTACCGCAGAGTGTCGCGGACGAATGTATATGAGCTGGATGGTTTTTATGATTATTACTACGGCTATATGCCAAAGAGTACCAGTGTGCTGAAGCTTTTTGATTTGCAGGCGTATGAGGATGGTTTTATCCTGCTGATGCCGGAGAAAAAGAGACCGGGCGTACTGCCGGAGTTTGTACCGCGTGAAAAGCTCTACCGGACATTGAAGAGTGCGGATGACTGGGCGAGAGCAGTGCGGTTAGAGAATGTCGGCGATTTGAATCATACGATTTGCGGCGGCAATATCAGTGATATGATTTTGGTGCAGGAAGCGTATCAGGAGAAAAAGATTGCGGAGATTGCGGAGCAGATTTATCGCGCCGGCGGCAAAAAATTCATTATGATTGCGGGTCCGTCCTCTTCGGGAAAGACGACGTTTTCACATCGTCTGTCGATACAGCTGCGGACGCTTGGACTCAATCCGCATCCGATTGCGGTGGATGATTACTTTGTAAATCGGGAGAATACACCGAAGGATGAAAACGGAAATTACAATTTTGAGACGCTCGGTGCCATTGATGTTGAACAGTTTAATGCGGACATGAATGCACTGCTGCGCGGTGAGAGAGTCGAGCTGCCGACCTTTAATTTCAAGACCGGCAGGAGAGAATACAAGGGCAACTACAAGCAGCTGGGTGCGGAGGATATCTTAGTCATCGAGGGCATTCATTGTCTGAACGATGCGCTGTCCTATTCGCTGCCGCGCGAGAGCAAGTTTAAGATTTATATCAGTGCGCTGACACAGCTGAATGTCGATGAGCATAACCGAATTGCGACGACGGACGGCAGACTGATTCGCCGTATGGTGCGTGATGCCAGAACGCGCGGTACCAGTGCCAGAAATACGATTGCAATGTGGCCGTCGGTTCGCCGCGGCGAGGAGGAAAATATCTTCCCATTTCAGGAGGATGCGGATTGTATGTTCAATTCCGCGTTGATTTACGAACTGGCAGTATTGAAGCAGTATGCGGAACCACTGCTTTTCGGCATTCCGACGGATTGTGAGGAATATGCCGAGGCGAAGCGTCTGTTGAAATTTTTGGATTATTTCCTTGGAGTCAGCAGTGAGGAAATTCCGAAGAACTCGATTTTGAGAGAGTTTGTCGGCGGAAGCTGTTTTAAAGTTTGATAAAAGTTTGTCATTAATAATTATACCGAAAACCGGACTCTTCGGAGTTCGGTTTTTTTGTTAAAAAATTATCAGAATCGAGCATAATTGACTGATTTTGTTACAAAAATATCAATGGTTGACAAGCAATAATTTCTTCGATATACTATGCATAATTTATCATTCAAGGAGGGTTTGTATGGGTATTTATGCAATCACCGGCGCTTCGAGCGGAATCGGTGCGAAAACAAAAGAGTTATTACAAAAGCAGGGACATACGGTCATTAATATTGATTTGAGGGATGGTGACATCTGCGCAAATCTGGCAACGGAGGAGGGCAGACAGACGACCATCGAGGAGCTTCACAAGCGTTGTCCGGACGGACTGGACGGTATGATTTGCAATGCGGGTGTATCGGGAGCCTGCGGCAATCTGGAATTAATCGTCTCTCTGAATTATTTCGGAACGGTAGGTGTAGCGACCGGCGTGTACGACCTGCTCAAGAAAAAGTCCGGTCGTTGTGTGGTTACGGTGTCGAATACCATTTCACAGGGCGCGACCCGCAAGGATATCGTAGATTTGTTAAATAACATCGGAGATGAGAAGCGCATCCTCAGTCTGGTCGGCACACTGGATTCGAGCAATTTGTCGGTCGGCAACAGCCTGTATGTTTCGACCAAATATGCGCTTGCAAGATGGGTAAGACGTATTTCGGCAACCTGGGCTGCAAATGGAGTGTCCATCAATGCCGTGGCACCGGGCAATGTGCAGACGGCAATGACCGCAAATATGAGCGGCAGTGCAAAGATGGCGTTGAATGCACTTCCGATTCCGACCAAGTACGGCGAGGAGTGTCTGATGGATCCGGAAGAAATCGCAGAGGTTATCGTGTTCCTGTCCTCGAAGGCAGCGCGCGGTGTAAACGGAAATATCATGTTTGTAGACGGCGGTACGGATGCATTGCTGAATTCAGAGAAGGTTTATTAGGGAGGGGATCGTATGAAGCCAATAGAGAAGTACATCGAAGCAATGAACAATAAGGATTTTGCCGGACTCGCAGAGCTGTTTACGCCGGATGGAATTTTGAGCGATTATTGTACCAATTCGGCAGCGCAGAGTGAGTATCATATTTACGGCAGAGAAGCCATCAATATGTTTTTCCGGAACAAATTCGGTTTCCGCAGATATTCCATCGCAGAGGCGGAGATTGTAAACGATACGCAGGCAGAGTTTATTGCAAACTTTGCCGGATATAATATTATGGCAATCGCAACGGTACGCGAGGTGAATGAAGAGGGCTTGATTGAGAAGCTGACCGTGCGTCCGAAGTAATGGAATTGTATGACGTTAGAAACATAGGTGTTTCGCAATGGTTTGTCTGCAGCAAGTGAAAAATGCGAAAACGAAAGTGAGTTACAGAATTGACAAACCTACTGATTTCGTGATAAAATTCAAAATTGTGTGAGTAGTACAGATGGCCGCGCCGCAAGGTGAGGAAAGTCCGGGCTTCACAGGGCAGGGTGCCGGATAACGTCCGGTGGAGGCGACTCTAAGGCTAGTGCAACAGAAAAGAAACCGCCCGGTTCGCCGGGTAAGGGTGGAATGGCGGGGTAAGAGCCCACCGCTTTGCTGGTAACAGGAAAGGCTGTGTAAACCCCACTCGAAGCAAGACCAAAACATGCCTTCTTTGCCGTGACCGCTTCCCTTTGGGGAAGTCGGATTCGGAAAGGGGCAGGAGGAACGATACGGCTGCCCGTCGTGTTCTTCGGTAGGTCGCGTTCTGCGAAAGCAGAGGAGCTGTACGGCGACGTACAGTCAAGAAAGATGGTCATCAAATACAGAACCCGGCTTATAGTGCTGCTCACATATTGAAAAGAATACGAATAGGAAAGAGTTCCGTTTACGGAACTCTCGCGCTGAGCGCGGTCGCGAAACGACTACTTTCCTTTAACACATAAAACGAGCCTGACGGAATCGGGGAGATTCTGTCGGGCTCGTTTTGAAACTATGAAAATGGAAGAAGAAAAATATGGCTACATTATAGCACAAAGAAAAGAAAAAGTAACCCTTTTTTTGAAAAAAGACGTTTGTAAATAATTCCATGTAGTTTGGAAGGGATTACAAGCTGTCGATATAAGCTCTTAATTTCCGGCTGATGCGCACGCCGGCATAGATGCGCGCATACTCTCGTTCGGTACAATTCTCCAAATAATTCTCCGGAAAATTCTTCGAAAATCCCTTCGCACGAAGCTGGTCGGCTGCCTTGTTGTAAGCGGCTGCGGCTTCTTCTTCTGTAGAATATCGTCCGATAATAAAGTCACCGTTGATGTGAATTTTTGCGGTGTAGATGTCGCGGCCGTGATGCAGACGACGGGTAACACCGTGGTAACGGTTGATGATTTCGATATTTCCATAGCGGTAGTCGGACGGGTCGCCGTTAACAAAGCGGTAATCCCTGCCGCAGACTGCGTGGCTGCGAATGCCGTAGCGGGAGAGCAGGGAAAGCTGCATACCGTAATCAGCGACAAAGAGATGTCCGCCGCGCCGCATAATCTTGTGCGTCATGTAAAAAAACAAATCGTCGGCATCGAATTTGAGCGGTGTGGCAAGATCCAGATAATAAATAAAGTAACGATGCTGCAAATAAATCGGCGTCCGGCAGTAGATGCCGTTGTCGCGGAAATTGATGAGAGTAACCCATTTGTCAAAGGCAAGATTGCCGGAGTATTTCGTAAAATCTTCGACCTGCGCGGCATTCAGCGCTGCAGAAGGCGTGACGGAAAGCAACGCAGCAGCAGTGCGATACGCCTCGTTTGCCTGTGCCTCCGTAGGGAAGCTGCCGAGACTAATGTGCTTGGCGCGATAGGTGATGGAAGCCCGGTAATAGGCTTCGCCGCTTTTCTTTTTGGCAGGATAAACACCGGGTAACGCTGACATACAAACCTCCCTTTGAAATGAGTTTCTTCTATATATAATTTAGAAACAATACGAACAATATCAACTATATAAAATTTTAGCATACCTTTTAGGTTTTGTAAATGTTCATGGAAATATTACGAATATATTACGAAAATATTACATGATTCTACGGGGTGAAAATGAAAAATAACGAAAAATCAGGCATTTCTACAGAGATAGAATATGAATAATTCGGGCCGAAACGTGGGAAATTAAGAAAAATGGACTAGTAATTATTACACCCACTTAATAAATTATTAATAATTAAAGAAGCAGATTGTACAAAAGAACTAGTTTATTTTTGTTTTTTCATTATGCAACTTTTTGAGAGTTGGTAAAAAATGCAAAAAATCACTATGCGGAAGTGACGAAAAATGGGCAAACTTATTGACAGAAAATCAGGCTCTGCTATAATACAACTCATGATTTTCGGTACAACCCATGCCGGAGTCATTTGACATAGAGATAACACTTAGTAAGTCAAATTGAAGAAGAGAGGAAATTTGTATGCAGAATTTACAAAGTCTTCTTCGTGAAATGGGAAGAAAGCTTCGCGGTTTTTATATCGCATGTCTGACGAAGCACAGCAAGAAGGTGCTGGCTTACGGAATGGCGATTGTTGTATTTCTTTCCGCACTGCCGATAACGGACGGAATGTTTTCGGTTAACGTAAAGGCAGCTACTGCAGACGAGGAGCAGGAGGCAGTTCAGACGCTTCCGGAAATCGAGGCAGCTAAAGAACACGAAGAGACCATGGAAGTGACACAGGCAGATTCCAATGATATTATGATTCCAAGCCTGAAGCTGGCAGCAAAGGTAGAAAAGGAAGTACAGGCGGCTGACAAGAAAAGAGTCGCAGAAGAAATCTATCTTGAGATTTTTGGAGAAGAGGACGATGAGCTTTTGGAAAGCGACATCGTAGTAGAAGAAACCGTAGTTGAAATCGTAAAGACAGCAGAGGAGCTGTTTTATGAATCTGTGGATTACAGCTCGATTCCACAGGAGCTGACGGTAAATTACAATCCGGATTTTTGTATGGAGTTGTCCGCAGAGCAGCTGACCGTGTTAGAGACCATCGTTGAGGCAGAGTCCGGCGGTGAGGACATCTACGGCAGAATGCTGGTGGCAAACGTCGTACTGAACCGTGTGTTGTCGGATGAATTTCCGGACACGGTAAAAGAGGTGGTATTCCAGAACAATGGAAAGACCTATCAGTTTTCACCGGTGCGTTCCGGCGGAAGATACTATACCGTTACCGTATCGGACACAACCAAGAGAGCGGTAGCAAGAGTATTGAGCGGTGAGGACTATTCCGATGGTGCGTTGTATTTCTTTGCAAGAAGACTGACCACCAAGAAAAAGGCAAAGTGGTTCGATACCGCACTGAACAAGATTGTAGAGTATGGCTGCCACGAGTTTTTCGGAGACAAGTAAAGCGAATAAAGTAAAAGAAGTATCCCGGTAGAAGAAATCACTTCTGCCGTGATATTTTTTGTGAAATCTTTTTCTTGTATCTCTAGTATTTTCGTGCTATAATACGGGAAAATGTCGCGTGGAGGCGACGGATTGGAGAGGAAAGTAAAGTATGGATATCATTTATCAGAGTACAAGAAATGCTGCAGAAAAGGCGACAGCATCAGAAGCTATTTTGAAGGGACTGGCATCGGATGGCGGTTTGTTCGTGCCGACAGCTATTCCGACCTTTACCACCACTCTGGCAGAGCTTGCAAAGATGAACTACCAGCAGGTGGCATATGAAGTAATGAAGCTGTTTTTGACAGACTTTACCGAGGAGGAGCTGAAGAATTGTATCGCTCGTGCCTATGATGATAAATTCGACACAGCTGAGATTGCACCGTTGAAGGAAGCAGACGGCGCACATTATCTGGAGCTGTTCCACGGTGCAACCATCGCATTCAAGGATATGGCACTTTCGATTCTGCCACACCTTTTGACAACCGCAGCCAGAAAGAACAACGTACAGGACGAAATCGTTATCCTGACCGCTACCTCCGGCGATACCGGTAAGGCGGCATTGGCTGGTTTTGCAGATGTACCGGGTACCCGTATCATCGTATTCTATCCGAAGGATGGTGTCAGCCCGATTCAGGAGAAGCAGATGGTAACACAGAGAGGTGCCAATACCACCGTTATCGGTATTCATGGCAACTTCGATGATGCACAGAGCGGCGTAAAGGCAATGTTCAACAACAAGGAGCTGGCTGCTACCATGCAGGCAAAGGGCTTCCGTTTCTCTTCCGCAAACTCCATCAACATCGGAAGACTGGTGCCACAGATTGTTTACTATGTATACGCATACACCAGACTGCTGGCAGACGGTACCTTAAAGGATGGCGAGAAGCTGAATGTTGTGGTACCGACCGGTAATTTCGGAAATATTCTGGCAGCTTACTATGCAAAGTGTGCAGGTCTGCCATTGGGCAAGCTGATTTGCGCATCCAATGACAACAAGGTGCTGTACGACTTCTTCCAGAGCGGTGTATATGATAAGAACCGTGAGTTCATTCTGACGACTTCACCGTCGATGGATATTCTGATTTCCAGTAACTTGGAGCGTCTGATTTACAAGATTGCAGGAGAGGATGCCGAGAAGAACGCAGAGCTGATGAACGCACTGAATACCAAGGGTGTATACGAGATTACGCCTGAGATGCGTGAGCGTCTTGCAGATTTTGCCGGCGGCTATGCAACCACCGAGCAGACCGCAGAGGTAATTCAGAACCTGTACAAGAAGACCGGCTACATCATTGACACACATACTGCAGTAGCAGCAAGTGTATATGAAGCATATAAGAAGCAGAGCGGCGACGATACCAAGACGGTTATCGCTTCCACTGCAAGCCCGTACAAGTTTACCCGCAGCGTTATGACTGCAATTGATGCAAAGTATGACAGCATGGGAGATTTCGAGCTGGTAGACGAGCTCTCCAGACTGTCCGGTGTCAAGGTGCCACAGGCAATCGAGGATATCCGCAGCGCAGAAGTATTGCACAAAACCGTTTGTGACAAGACCGAGATGCAGGCAACGGTAGAAAAAATCCTTGGAATTGCATAAAATAGTTCGAAATAATCCGAATATGACAAAAGCATGACATAACTTTGACACAAACCATTTGTATTATGTGTATGAGCTAGGGACATAAAAGTCAGTTTTCTTCAAGCTAAGTCTTCAAACCGCAAGTGTCACATCCATGGTATCAGCGGTAAGGAGGCGGCCGGGGGGAGGACGCGGGTTAATGTCACTTGGCATCATATAGTCATTTCCGACAGAGGATTGTAGAGAGATTCCTGTACGAAGTGATGACACTTGTAGTAGAGCAGTCGCTTAGGGATGTCGTTATTGTACGTGAAAAAGTGACAATTTCTATGAAAAGTGCTTGACCTTTGGAAGGAATATTGATATAATCAATTCTGTTAATGGGATGATTATATTTGCTGGTACTATGCGATTCGAAGTGTAGAGTTAATATATAATTACGCTTTGATAAAGTAAGTACTTGCACAATATAATACCAAACCACATATTTTTTAAGGAGGAAGAAAGATATGAAGAAGTTCTTCAAGAAGATCGCTTTTGTATCGGCTATGGCTATGGTAGTATCTGCTATGCCAGCACAGTCCGCTGCAGCAGCTGAGGGTCCTC